>JAEUNN010000810.1 GCA_016791085.1 Rhodocyclaceae bacterium
TTGGCGCGCGCGAGGCTTTCCAGCACCGTTTCGGCCTGCGCGCGGCGGCCGGCAGCCAGCAGGGCCAGCACCCAGAAGCCCCCCACGAAGGGCCATATTCCGCCGTTGTGGTAACAGTGCGCGACGTTCTGGCGATGCCGCACCATATAGGGCCGCCATAGCGGCTCTTCACGCCGTATCGGCGTGGCGGTGACGCGCAGGGCATGGGGCGCGTCGGACTGAATGCGATCTATCGCAGCCAGGATGCGGCACGTTCTGTGGTCATCGGCAAGCCCGAACAGCAAGGCCAGCAAGTTGCCGTATACGTCGCCTTCGTCGCCCCAGGAAGCCAGGTTTACAAAACTCAGGTAAAGGTCGCCCGCCTGTGCAGGCCGGCGCCGGCGCCGCACATAGTGCATGAACAGGCGCAGCCGCTTGTGCGCCGCGCGCTGTTGCGCGAACGGATCGAACAGGTAATTGAAGTGCTCGCGCGTATGTTCGGCATGCGGCAAGGCGTACAGGCGCTTCACGTGGTACCAGAGCGCGTTCGTGTACAGCACGAAGCCCGACCGCGGCATGATGTCGGCCCAGTCGCTGGCTTCGTTCTGCTGCAACAGGTGGAATTGCGGGTGCTCCTGGCAGGCCAGCCAATTGTGCGCACGTTCCACGTTCGCCGAGAGCACCCCGGCCAGTCCTGCGTGCTGCACCGCGATCAACCACCACAGCGTCGCGTCTATGCAGCCCAGATACCAGAAATCCGCGCCGCCACGGCCATCGACGTATTTCGGTATCTGTCCGTTGGCGGCCTGACGGCGCGCCAGGCTTTCGAGGCTGAGCCGCGCGCCGGCCAAAAGGCCGGCATCGCCGCCATGCACGGCGGCCAGCGCGCAAAGCGCCGCATCGCGCCCGAACACGCGGTCATAACCGCGGCTATGCGCGGCCGCCCCGGGCGCGGCGGCAAGAAAGCCCAGAGGTCCGAGGTTTTCACGCAGCAAGCTCAGGGCCTGGGCCGCGCAGGTGGCGATCAGATCCGGCCCGGCCGCGCCGCCCTGTTCAATCTGGCGCACGGTTGCCGCCCCGAGCTTGCATCAAGATTGGTGCGCGGCGACCCGGCGCCGGGCAAATATGGTCACGCGTTGCCTCGCGCCCGGTGCGCGGGTGCCGCAGGCTGTCGCAGAGGGCGGGCGAAATCATTTGGCGTCCCCAGGCCGTTAGTCCTGGCCGCCGCCGGCGCGGGTATGCAGGCGTGTGGCGGTAGCGGCGCGTTTCCAGCGATGCTTGGGCATACGGAAATTCGCATGCCGGCAAATGTTAGCCCAGGCCTGGCGGTTCGGGGCATTGCGACCGCCGGCGCCCGCCCGTCACGCAGCCGGAGCATGCCGGCCGCGGCGGCCACCTATTTTTGCGCAGTGCGCGCGCTCTTGTCGCCACCCTCGCGTGGCATCCAGTGGTCGAGCAAACGTGCCGCCGATTCGCGCCCGCCCAGCCCGAACGCCAGCGCCAGCGCGAACACGATGCCGCCCAGGATGATCAGGAAACTGAGCCGTATGATGTCGCCGCCAATTTCGAGCTGGTCCAGCGCGATCAGGATCACGAACAGCATGACCGCATATTTGGCGAGGCGGCCCAATAGCGCCGCTTCGTCTATACCCACGGTTCTGAGATAGGCGGTGACCGTGCCATCCACGAAATTCGCGAAATAGGCGCCGAACGCCAGTATCACCACGCCCAGCATGACGCGCGGCACGAATAAGGCAATCCGGCCCAGCAGTTCGGTCACATGGGCCAGGCCCAGGCTGTTGCAGGCCAGCACCAGCGCCGCCACGATGGTCAGCCAAAACACCAGCAGGCCGAGCAGCGCCGTGGTGTCGGCACGGGCGCCGCCCATTTGCAGGAATGCATCCATGCCGGCGCGCTCGGTCAGGACATGGAAATTCATCGAACGCAGGGCTTTGACCAGCGCAAAGCGCAAGGCCTTGGCAAGCAGCCAGCCGGCCACCGCGACGGCCGCGGCGACCATCAACTTGGGAAGGAATGCCCCGACTTCGACGAGCAGAGCCCTGAGGGGTTCAAGGGCGATATTGATGGGTTCCATGGATCCGCTCTCCTGATCAATGCGCGTCGACGATCGCCAGCAGGCCGTGTATGGGCACCTGGACCTGGTCCGGCCGCTGGTCAAGTTCATAACGCAATTCATAACAGGCCTTTTCCAGCACGAACAGATCGAGCAGCCGCAGCGCCGCCGCCCAGTCTCCGTAAAGCCCCTTGCCGGCGACGCTTGCCGCATAGCCGTGCAGAAAAGCGCGACAGCTATCCCGGCGCCATGCTTCGGCCGCCGGCTCCAGCAGCGCCGCCTCCTTGTCGCGCCCGCGCGCAACCCGCTGCAGCGACCAGCGGGCCGCATAGTCGAAAGAGCGCAACATGCCGGCCAGGTCGCGCAAAGGCGAGTGCTTTTTGCGCCGCTCGGCCAGGCTGCGGGCCGGCTCGCCTTCGAA
>JAEUNN010000814.1 GCA_016791085.1 Rhodocyclaceae bacterium
GCGAGCAGTCCTATCGACCCGGTTCAAGGAAATTAGAAGTTCGTCCAGACATTCTGTATTCAGCGTTCTGCAATCTCAAGGGCTGACATGTACTGTCAGCCCTTTTTCATGCAGGCGCGCCGCGATGGCCTGCAATTCCGCCTCGCTCTGCGCGGCCAGACGGCCAGCTTCGGGCTGCATCGAGGGGCGCGCCAGCCCGTACAGCAGCACGCCGCGTATGCGCTCGATGCCGGCCGCCTCGATGATTTGCAGATATTCGTCGATTTGCGATTGCAGCAGCGCAACACCGTCGTAACGGAAGGCGCAGGTTTGCACCCAGGTCGCACATAGTTGCGCACACAGCGCGAGGCGCCGTGCAACGCCCTGCGGATCGACATCCACGCCATTCACCTGCTGGATGCCGGCGCGCGTTCCGGCATCCAGTTTGAACCAGGCTTCGCCGCCGTGCATGCCGAGCCGCTCGAAGCCGGCCCGGGCCTGCGGCAGATCGACCAGACTGCCGTTGGTAATCACGCGCACCAGAGCCTGCCCGGCGAGCCCGAAGTCGGTTAGCGCCGCCGCCGCGATATCGACAACCTCTGCGAATTCGGCCGCGCTGCTCGGCTCGCCGTTGCCGGACAGGGCGATATCCGTAATGCGGCGCGTGCCGGCAGGCACATGGCGCGCCATGAAGTCGCCATGCACGGCCTCGTGCAGAAAGCCGGTCAGCTCGCTGCGCAACAAATCCAGGTCCACGGGCGGCGCCTTGCCGCGTACGAGGCCCGGCACCTGGCAATACACACAATGCCAGTTGCACGCATTGTTGGTATTCAGATTGATGCCTATGGACACGCCGCCGGCACGGCGCGACAACACCGGATACACATAGCGCATGGCCGTGAATGTGCGGTCATGGTCATGCACGTCTAACAGGCGCGTGGTCGTCATGGTGGGCGGACCTTCGATAACTGATTGGGATATCTGGCCGGCGGCGGCGAATTCAATCGGCGCTGCGCCGCCATCCGGCGAACCGGCACGGTACGGACCTGCCGGCGCCGCGTATCGTGCCGGCCGCGCCAACGCCGCCGGCACTGATCGCCCCGGCATCCGGAACGGCCACATGTGCCGGGCCGGCAGTGCAGGCGGCCTGGCGCAAGAAATTGGCGGATGGGGTGGGATTCGAACCCACGAGCCCCTTGCGGGGCTGCCGGTTTTCAAGACCGGTGCATTCAACCGCTCTGCCACCCATCCGCGCCGGGCTGGAATTTTAACATCGGCCCTGCCGTGCGCCACGCGTGCCGGTCCGCCGTGCGTCCAGGCAAGGTCCGCGACCGTGCGGCATGCCGGCGTGCCTGCCTCAGGCGGCTTCGAATAGCGCGATCGATTCGACGTGGGAAGTATGCGGAAACATGTTGGCGATGCCGGCACCAGCCAGCCGCAGGCCTTTTTCATGCACCAGCACGGCGGCATCGCGCGCCAGCGTGGCGGGATTGCAGGACACATACACGATACGCATGCCCGGGCGCGGTTCCAGCGCCTTCACGACCGCCAGCGCGCCTTCGCGCGGCGGGTCGATGAGCCACTTGTCGAATTCGCCCCAGGCCGCGAGTTGTGCCGCGTCCACTTCAAAAAGGTTTGCGCACAGAAAGCGCGCTCGGTCAGCCAGCCCATTGCGCTCGGCGTTCGAGGCGGCACGCGCGATCAGGCCTGGGCTGCCCTCCAGGCCCAGCACGTCGGCGCCACAGCGCGCGATCGGCAAGGTGAAATTGCCCAATCCGCAAAACAGGTCCAGCACGCGCTCACCCGCGACGGGTTGCAACAGGCGCATGGCACGCCGTACCAGCATGCGATTGACCGCCACATTCACCTGCGTGAATTCGGTCGGGCGAAAGTCGAAACGCAGGCCGAAATCCGGCAGCGTGTAATACAAGCCCTCGTCCTCGGGCGACAGCGCGCAGGCGCTATCCGGTCCGCCCGCCTGCAGCCAGATTTTGACGCCATGGCGGCGGCCGAATTGCGCCAGCGCAGCGCGGTCGGCCTCCCCAAGCGGCTCGAGATGCCGAAACACCAATATCGTGTCGGCATCGCCGCAGGCCACTTCGATCTGCGGCAGACGGTCCGGCCGCTCCAGGCCGCCGACCAGTTCGCGCAGCGGCATCAGCAGGTCCGAAAGCGCCGCCGGCAGCACGCGGCAGGACTGCATGTCCGCCACATAGCTGCTGGCGCGCTCATGAAAGCCGACCAGCACGCCGCCTTTTTTGAGGACGTTGCGCACACTGAGCCGCGCGCGCATGCGATACGCCCAATCCGGTCCCAATATGGGCGGAAAAATCGTTCCCGGCCGCAGGCGGCCGATATGCCAGAACGCATCTTCGAGCACGCGCTGTTTGATCGCCGCCTGCGCCCCCGGCGCCGCGTGCTGCATGCTGCAACCGCCGCACACCCCGAAATGGCGGCAGGGCGGCGTCACGCGCTGGCTGCTCTCGCGCACGAAATGCGCAACCCGCGCAAGTTCGTAACTGGGCTTGCGCCGATACACATTGAGCGTCACGCGCTCGCCCGGCAAGGCGCCCTCGACAAACACGACCTTGCCGTCGACACGTGCAACGCCGCGTCCTTCGTGGTCCACCGATTCGATGTTGATCAGATTCATGGGCGCCGGCCGGCGTGTAGAAAAGCGCGGATTGTAAGGCCACTACCGCATCGCCCGGCGCAGCGCGCATG
>JAEUNN010000817.1 GCA_016791085.1 Rhodocyclaceae bacterium
CGCACGTGCATGCGCTCCAGTATGGCTGCCAGCGTGTCGCCGGCGCGCACGGCTTCCTGTTGCACATAAGGTTGTTCCGACACAACCGGCAGGGCGCTGTGCGGTAGCGTTTCGACTAGGCGCACCGGCTGTATGCCGGCGTCGGGCGGCGCGAAGGCGACCGCGCCCATGGCCCCGAAAGTCACGAATACTGCGCCGGCGACGCCGGCCGCGAGGGCCAGCGGATGACGCTCTCGCAAGCTGCGAACGTAAGCTAGAATCGACAGTTTTTGCATTGCAGGCATCGTGTCGGTTTTCACACAAAACCCGCACTTTATCAAAGTTTTCCGTGCAAACCGCACGGAAAAATCAACCCGGAACGACTTCAGATGGAAAGCTGCGACGAAGCGCTAGACCTGATCCGGCGTGGCGCCGATGAAATACTGCTCGAACAGGAATTGCTGGCAAAGCTAAAACTGGGCCGGCCGCTACGTGTCAAGGCCGGGTTCGACCCGACTGCGCCTGACCTGCACCTCGGTCATACGGTGCTCATCAACAAGCTCCGGCACTTTCAGGAACTGGGCCACCAGGTGCTGTTTCTGATCGGCGACTTCACCGGCATGATCGGTGATCCGACTGGAAAAAATACAACACGTCCGCCGCTTACCCGCGAACAAATTCTCGACAACGCCAAAACCTACCAGGAACAGGTTTTCCGCATCCTGGACCCGGCGCGCACAGAAATTTGCTTCAACTCGCAATGGATGGATGGCCTGGGTGCGGCCGGCATGATACGGCTGGCGGCACAGCATACGGTCGCACGCATGCTCGAGCGCGACGATTTTTCCAAGCGCTACAGCAACAACCAGCCTATCGCCATACACGAATTTCTTTACCCGCTCTGTCAGGGCTATGACTCGGTCGCCATGCGCGCGGATATCGAACTGGGCGGCACGGACCAGAAATTCAACCTGCTGGTGGGGCGCGAACTGCAGAAACAGGCCGGCCAGACGCCGCAGGTCATACTCATGATGCCGCTGCTCGAAGGGCTGGACGGCGTGAACAA
>JAEUNN010000836.1 GCA_016791085.1 Rhodocyclaceae bacterium
CCTTCTTGCTCATACTCCCAGCTCCTTGAGGTACTGCTTCATTTTCACCCGCACCTCGGCGAGTTCGGCCTCCAGGCGCTCGATCTCCTGCTCTACTGCGGCCACGTCAATTTCTTCCTCCTCCTCAAAGGTATCCACATAGCGGGGAATGTTGAGGTTGAAGTCGTTCTCGGCGATCTCGGAGAGCGGGGCGACGTAGGCGTACTTGTCCACGTGCTGCCGTGCCTCGAAGGTGGCGACGATCTTGTCCAGGTGGCTGTCGAACAGGGCGTTCTGGGTCTTGGCGGCCTGGAATTCGCGGCTGGCGTCGATGAACAGGACGTCGCGGCAGGTTTCGCGCTCACCCCCTTTTTCCCGTGCCCGGTCGAAGACCAGAACGGCCACCGGAATCGAGGTGGTGGGGAAGAGGTTCGCTGGCAGGCCGATGACGGCGTCGAGCAGGTTGTCCTCGATCAGCTTCTGCCGGATGCGGCCTTCGGCGCCGCTCCGGAATAGCACGCCGTGGGGCACCACCACCGCCACCCGCCCGGCCTGCGGCAGGGCGGTTTCGATCATGTGGCTGATGAAGGCGTAGTCGCCCTTCGACTTGGGCGGCACGCCGCGCCAGTAGCGGTTGAAGCGGTCGGACTCAGCGTGCTCGGCACCCCATTTGTCGAGGCTGAAGGGCGGATTGGCGACCACCACGTCGAATCGCATCAGGCGGTCCGCCTCGATCAGGGCCGGGCTGTTGAGGGTGTCGCCCCATTCGATGCGGGCGGCGTCCTTGCCGTGCAGGAACATGTTCATCCGTGCCAGCGCCCAGGTGCTGCCGTTCACCTCCTGGCCGTAGAGGGCGTAGTCGTTGCTGCCTTGGGTGCGGATCAGCTCGCCTGCCTCGATCAGCAGGCCGCCGGAGCCGCAGGCTGGGTCGCAGATGCGGTTGCCGAGCTTGGGATGGGCCAGGCGGGCAAGGAGCCGGGAGACCTGCTTCGGCGTGTAGAACTCGCCAGCCTTCTTGCCGGCGTCGGCGGCGAAACGCTCGATCAGGTAGATGTAGGTGTTGCCGATCACGTCCTCGGACACGCGGGACGGGCGCAGATCGAGCTTGGCGAAGTCCTCCAGCAGATTCTTCAGGCGCCGATTGCGGTCCTTGGTCTGGCCGAGGTTGGCTTCGGAGTTGAAATCGATGTTGCGGAAAACGCGGTCGAGCTTGGCTTTGTTGGCCTCTTCAACGCCGTCCAGCACGATGTTGATCAGTTCGCCGAGATTGGACTCGTTGCGGCGGTCGTAGAGGCTGTTGAAGTCCCCAGGAAAACGGGCGATGATCGCGCCGGTCTTCTCGTCCTTGAATTCGACGAACGGCAGGGTGAAGCGTTCGCGGTCCAGCTTGCGGCGGATGCGCTCGTCATCGTCGCCATACTGCTGGCGATAGGCCTCGTAGTGATCCTTCCACAGGTCGCTGATGTATTTCAGGAACAGCATCACGAGGATGTAGTCCTTGTACTGGGCCGGATCGACGACGCCGCGGAAGGTGTCGCAGGCAGCCCAGGCGGTGCTGTTTACGTCTTGCTGGGTGAGTTGGTCGCTCATCTTGTTTCCTTGAATTCGTTGAACCGGGGCGAGCGCCCCGGCCTTTTTACCGATCCCCGCAGGGCGGGTTGTAATGGGTGCGAAGCTCGCGCTCGATCAACATCCGCTGCTGCTCTGGCACGTAGAGGGCGGCAGCCGCCAGCTCCCGATGCCCTTGCCGCTGCCAATCGGGTTTGCGGTCGTGGTTGTCAATACGTTCCCGGATGCTCTGGGATTCGCCGATGTCCACAATGGCCCAGGTGTTGCCGCCGCTCTTGCCCAGAATGACGTACACGCCCGACTGAGCATGCAGGGCGCTAGTGTGGCCGTGAGGCCCGTCAAAGTTGTATTTGCCAATCTGAATCGCCATAATGGCTTTCCTTTCATAGGTGGTGCGACTGCTTATGAATTGGCGGCAGGCGTGCTGCAACACCCCTGCCGCCACCCTAACCCGGTTCTCACCGGGTATTCCTTGCGTATCGCAGCAAAACCCCATCCGCGAGACGCTTCCTTTCCTGTGTAATCCGATCCAGCAGGCGCTGTTCGGCCGTAGCCAAATCTGCCGCCTCAACAATCAACCGCTGTTTCCGCAGGCTCGGCACTGGCAACTCCAGTGCCTCCAACGCTGCCTTGCTAATCATGCGAACCGATGTGCCCTCGGCTTGCGCAGCCAATGCTGCCTGGGTCGCCGGCAGGTTGATGTACCAGAGCAGGTAGGCGGGCAGCACCTCGACAGGGCGAATCAGCAACATCGGCGCCGCCAACACCGCCGGCCCCACATCTGCCGAAACCAGGGCAACCGAATTGGTCCGCCCGCGGGAGCGGAACACCAGATCACCCTCCCTTATCCGGTGGTGCTCTTTGATGTCGGCCAAATCCACACGAACCGCGTCCTCGACATGTAGCAGGTTGGCATCGTCGATATCCTTCATCTGGACAACGGCAATGGCGCCCGCCGCATCGTGCTCAAGGCGCGATCGGAACGGAAACCCCATACGGATGCTTGCCACCTGCCCCAGTCGCGTCATATCAGTAGAAACGCCTTTTCTGCTTGAAGTGCGGATCCTAGGCCTCCGAATTTTCAACGTCAACTGTCGTAATCGCTTTTCTGCTTTTCTGGAAGACCATCTACCCCAGGAGCTGCTCAATCTCTCCGACGATGAAGGGGCGCGCCGGCAACGGGAACAGCCAGTTCTTGAATTTTGGCTGGTACTGGCCGCCGTACTTGCGGGACCAGCCTTTCACGACCTCGTTGAAGACCGGATCGTACGGCGTCCAGAGCACGACGCCGAAAGGATAGTCGCGCAGGTCGATGATGCGGCCCATGGGCCGATAGCGGGTAAGGTTTGGCTTGGCGGCGGGCGCAGGAGGTGCCGACGATGCCACGGGCCGCGATTCGGCAGCACGCTGCGCAAGCTCCTCTGCCTGCTGTTCGATCGCTCGTTGCTGTGGGCACACGAGCCAAGTCTTGTTGTCGGTAGAGTGGACAACCGCTCGTTCCAGTGCGTCCCAGTCCCAAGATTCGCGCTCGAAACGGCTGAGGTCGATTTCGACGGCGGGCATTCCCAGCCGCTGCAATACAGCCAGTTTGTCGGCGTCGACGAAATGGGTAACCCCGATTTCCATCAGATAGGTGGCGATGGCCGTGTGTCCGACCACGTCGGGAATGACCTCGCCGAAGGAAACCTCGGTTCTCACTTCGTCGAAGTCGATCCACTGCTCCGGCAGGGAGGCTTCACCATGACCGTACCGGCCATCCGCCGTACGGTACGTTCGCTTGACGCTGATCGGCGGAAACATCGTGCCGCCAGCGCGTTCAACCACTTTCTTGGCCGCCAGGTGCAGGGCAGTTTCCGCACCGCCAGGGCAGTCAGACGGCAGCGCATGAGCGAAGTGCCACACGCGGACATCGCCCTGTCGAGCGATGAGCGGAGCATTGCAAGCCGGACAAGTACATCCGCACGCCTGACCCCGCTCGACGTCGGCGACGGAAACGATCTGGCCATCCTTGGCAATGGCGAATGATTGCAGCAAACTTCCGGTTTCCATTTTCAGTTCTCCTGGATTGATGACAGCGACGGATGGAATTACCGCCGAACGGCCACCGCAGGAACACCCGGTAAACTGGGTTGAAACGGGGTTTGATGCGACAGAATGCTTTGTTTTTCTTGAGAAAGTCGCTTCCGGCTGGAAGGAGTCCGATCGGCTCGACGTGGTGATGCTACGCGCCCTCTGCAACCTGTCGGCCGCTCAGCCAGACAAGGCAAAGGTCGGATTTGCTTCGTGGGATGTCGTGGATGCCGTCGGAACGGTGAGGGGGCGCCCGTGGTCTAGCCCTGATGACAAAAGTCAGATGTCCAGCGACGTGCTCAAACAGTGGGGGAGCCTCAACAAGACCTGGGCATCCAAGCTGGAAGGCATAACCCAGCGACTCGCCGAGGCGTCGATGTCCCACTTCCCCTGCCTTGCGAAAACTGAAGGTGGCGGCACGGGCAGGCCATCGCTGTACCGGATCGACTGGCGGCAAACTCACCCATCCCCGTCCCCGTCACATCTCGATCCGGCCTCGACGGGGGCAGAGATCGTCACTGCTGCACGAGGCGACGCCCGGTACATCTGCGAAGACATTGAGGACGCGGGACCGCTCGCTCGGATTTTCACCCGGGGTTACCACCTGCGCTCGTGGCGGCGGTGGTTGTACATTGTTGTAATAGTCGCGCCTCTGTTGTTCTGTGCATTTCTTGCGTTGCTCATGTTTCTCGGATGGACAATGTCCGCGACGGTCGATACCAAGGCCGCCTTAACCTTGCTCATGTCGATGGCCATTATGGTTCCGGCTTTCTGGTTAACGTTAGGGCCTCTGCTCCTGGTGGCCGAACGTAGGATCGTGCTGGCGCCTTGGTGGATGCAGTCGACAGACGACGACCGGCTGCTTGAACTTCGGTGTCCGCCACGGCATCCAGCCAAGTGCATCAAAGCAGTTCGCTACACAGGCACCTGTCCAATCTGCGGAGGCAAGATGTCGGCCAAGTCTGGCCAGATCCAGTTCTGGGGGCGGATCGTCGGGCGCTGTGAAGAATCGCCTGTAGAGCATGTCTTTTCGTTTGACCACGTGACCCGAAGCGGCCAATTGCTTCGTGCCTAACCCTTGTTCCCGGTTGGATGATTGGCTACAGCGTCGGGATCTGCGCCTAACAATATCGGAGACTTGCCCCGAACGACGGCATTCACCTCAGATTCCCCTTCCTCCCCGGCACCAACACCCGCACCCGTCTCTCGCACACCAGCAACATCGCCGCCCCGCAAGCAAGCCCCACCGTCGGCCATCCCGACACATCCCCCGCCAGAATGTAGACGGCCAGCTCCGCCGCCCCCAGGGCAAGGCAATGGAAGGACGCCCGGATCAGCCAAGGCGTCCCCCGGCCCATCCGGTTCAAGGCCGGCTCTGCCCGCCAGAAGATGATCGTCGTCGCGACGAGCGTCAGCACCTGCACCAGGATTCCCATCACTTCCCCACCTCGTCCGCGCTTCGCCGCGATGCGCAGCATCGTTCGCCCGTGCACCTGATACGCCGTGAGCCCGATCCCCATCGCCACCGGGTAGCGCAGCAGATCCGCCGTCACCGCCGCCGGCCACCAGGACAAGGACGTAACCGCCGCCACCGCCGCCGGCGTCAGCCAGCCCGCGGCCAAGGGCGCGATGAAGGCCGCGGCGATCCGCTGCGGCAAAGGCTGCGGCGCCCGGTACGACAGCGCCCACAGCCCGCCCGCTAGTCCGGCGATCAGCAGCCCGGGGTGCAGGCCGGTCGCCACGCCGAGAATCGTCAGCCCCGCTGCCCACGCTGCGGCGGCGGTATGCGGTTCTGCCATGGGATGCTCTTCAAAGACGGTGAAAGTCGCGGCTGCAGCCGGGCCCGCGACGGGTGCTCACGCCGGAAACGTTAGGGTCATGGTGTAGGTAACGGTGAGCTGCCCCGTATTGAGCACGCTCACGGTCGCCCCCAGCAGCGAGCGTTCGATCATGTGATTGGTCGCGCCGTTGGCTTGGTTGGCGTAGATACCGGTCTCGGCCACCACGATCGTGCCGCCGCTGTTGTTGTTCAGGATGCGGGCGAGGGTCGATGTCCAGACTTTCGTTCCCGCGTTGTACGATTGGCCGCCGTTCACCGTCGCCTGATAGGACAGCTGTCCAGACGATGTCCCCTGCGCCACCAGCGCGGCCAACGCGAAGTGCTCAAAGCTCTCCGCCGTGGTGCCGGTGCCAGTGCCATTGGGGTCAGAGTGAGGTATTTTGCGCCACCCACCGAAAAAGCCCATTCCCAATTCCCCTCAATGCCGCCAACGATGCCCCTTTCGCACGGCTTTGCATAGGATGGGGTTGGTGGATCACTAACCTTTAAACAACTAGGAGCGCTGTCGAAGACGTTCTACCGATCGGGCACACCGGTCGCGCAATTTCTGGCCACCGCGCCTGGCTGGGAGTCTGGAGGTCGGCGGAATTGGAAAGGATTCGCCATATCGCCTGGCTATGGTGTTAGTCCCGGAAGGCGTCCCCGACCGTCTTGTCGACACAAGTAGGGGTCGTCCGCCGGACAACCTCGACTTTTGTGTCCGAGGTGGTCGACTGATTGACCGCTGAATCCTTGTCGCGCAGTTGCAAGAGCGCCACGCCGAGCAGGTCAGCGATTTCTTGGTGCGGGTGGCGCGGCCGGTCGGCGTTCACGCAAAAAATTGTTTCATCGTTGTGCATGGCAGGCGTCTATGTGGAAAACACCACTCGTGCGATGAACGTGGGGCACTTCGCGTAACCCGTATTGGCGGAAGTGCGCGGTTTTGTCGCTATGTCTTTTTGGCCCGGTACCAGGCCGCGCGCTGGCCATTGGTTTCACGATACCGAAGGTCGAAAAGGCGGGATTCGTGCACGACCTGCCGCCAGCTACTGCACCCATACTTGGCCGGCAGTTGATCGGGATGCTTTTCTGCAATCCATCGTCCAGCGGTCTCGACGGGCGTCCAGCCCTCGACTGCCAATTGGCCAGCCGCCTCCCGTAGTGCGCGAACAATCCCGGCGGCGGGCCAATCCACCGAGCCATCCGGCGCTATGCCGTTGACCACCAGCTCGCGGAAGGCATCGGACTCGACAAAATCAGCGGCCAAGCGACGGGCCTGATCCATGTGCTCTGCCCAGCCTCGCAGCTGCTCAAAATGTTGATCGATGTGACTGTAGGCAGCCACAAGCGACTCTTGCGCACCACGGCACCCATCAGGGTCCCAAAGATCGTGCTGGTCGATGAAGTGGTGCACCAGGTTGTTCCGGAGCAGCACCAACTCCTTCAGATCGTTCTGCGTCCGGTCGTAATCTTCGGCCGACATAGACAGTCTTATCTTCATGTTGCATGAGATCAAGTTGTCGGGCGGATTTGGTTCTGCGGTATGCTCTTTCTCGCCGCTAGTGACATAGGTCGCGAGAAGAGTGCCGACCAAAGCACCCAATGTCTTGTATGCGGGATCCGCAACGCGATCCGCTTGATTCGATTCGAGTGGCGATCCTGACGCAGAGAATTCATGGTGGGCCACGATGGCCTTCATCAATTGCTCGTACTGCTGCAAACGCAAGAGACAACGGCCCAGCATTCGCTGCACATCGCGTTGCAACGTCTGCAGTTCTTCGCTCATATATTGAATTGGCAAGCCTGTCATGATGCCCCAATTACCGTATCGGCAACCGACCGTTCGAAACGAACTGGTCAAAGCTGTCGATAATTTCTTCGTCGTGCCACGAACTATCCCATGTTCGTGACTCAGCGCTTTCAAGCAGGAACAGCGCAGAATACGGTCACGCGCCCCATAGCTGCACTTGAACTCGCGCAGCTTCATGTGCGGGGCTTCCTCAGCACACCAGCTCGCGGCGGACATCTTTTCGCCGTCCCTCGCCTGCTTGACCTCAGCATCCGCAGCAAGGTGATCGGTATTCGTCTTGCTGGCAGTAAATCGCCACTCCGCGCCTTCGAAGTCAATATCGTTCCATTCTGCTGCGCACAGTTCGCCGGGACGGACAAAGATCAAAGGCACGAGGCACAAGGCACATCTGGCGACCGAACCGGCGCGAACAGTGTCAATTCTCCTGACCAAGCCCCCTTCCTGGTGCTTTTTTGTAACTGCGGCGAACTCTCGAGTTTTCGCGGGGGACAGAGCGCCCCCCAGGTCAGCACAAATAGTGTATTTCGCCTCGCCTGACGCAATGGCCTAGCGGAAAACCAATCCGCAATTTGTAGTGCGCGGTGCGCGGTGTCGAGTGCGCCGCGGTCTTCAATTCGACGCAGACATTCCAGCATTTCCGGCGGCTCAATTTCAGCAATGGGCCGCTTGCCTAACCACGGGAAAATATCGTTTTCGAGGCTCGCAATGATCTTGTCGGAATGACTCTTTGCCCACGTCTCGGCGAATCTGGTGAACCATTCGCGTGCGATTACTTCGAAAGTGTCCGCTCTGTCATTCGCGGCCGTCCGCGCCGTGCGCGCCGCGCTGGGGTCAATCCCGCGCGCGAGTTCGGCACGCATTTCCATGAGCTTTTCCCGCGCGGAGGCAAGGGATACCTCAGGGTAGGCCCCGAGCGCCAGCGTTTTTCGTTTCCCTTCGTAACTGTAGTCGGATCGCCAAAGCTTCGAACCGCCTGGCGTGGCCAAGAGATACAAGCCATTGTCGTCGCTCAGTTTGTAGGCGTTTTCCTGCGCTCTCGCCGTGCGGATTTGGGCATCGGTGACACCCATGACGGTAGACCCATACGGTTGGATTGGGGATACCGTCAAGTATACCGTCCGATACGGTCAGATTTGGTGAGACCGGATGCAACGGGATAGGACAAGAAAAAAGGCCAACAACCTAATTTCTCGGGGTTTTTGGCCTTTATGAGACTGCTTGATACGGGTATTTGGTGGAGCGGAGGAGGATCGAACTCCCGACCTTCGCATTGCGAACGCGACGCTCTCCCAGCTGAGCTACCGCCCCAACGAAGCGCGGCATTATAGCAGCATCGCCCGAGCGGGCGGCAAGCCGGCGCCAAAATTTCGTGGCTCGGCAAGCGACTGCGGGCAAGCGCGGAACCGGCAAATGTGCCAAATCCGCCTGACCGGCCTGGTAACGATCTACTGCGCCTGGCCGGCCTGCCGTGGCCGCACTCAGGCGGCGGCTTTTTCCAGCGGGCTTGGTCCGGGCCGCACGCTGCCGACTTCCAGGGTGTCCAGTATGGTTTCCAGCGGCTGCGGGCGCGAGAACGCGTAGCCCTGTAGATAATCCACGCCCATGGCGGCCAGGAGCGATGCCACGGCGCGGGTTTCGACGCACTCGGCAACCGTTTCGGCGCCCAGTTTGTGGCCGATGTCGTTGATCGATTCGAGTATCGCGTGGTCCGCGCCATAGGGCTGCAGTCCGCGCACGAAACATCCGTCTATCTTCAGGTAGTCGACCTTGAACTGTTTCAGGTAGTTGAACGAACTGAGGCCGCTGCCGAAATCGTCCAGCGCCACGCGGCAGCCGTGGCGCGCCAGCGCGCCCAGTACCTTGTGCGCATTGGATAGATGATTGATGAGCGCGGTTTCGGTAATTTCGAAGCACAGCCGGTCCGGCGGCAGCGCGCTGGCGGACAGTTCGGCGTGCAGAAAATCGGCAAAGCTCGGGTCGTCCAGGGAATTGGCGGACAGGTTGATGGCCAGTTGCAGTCCGGGTTGCGCGGCGATGCGCGCCCCCAGCGGGCCCAGCGTGCGGCGTATCACCCAGCGGTCGATTTCGCCCATGAGGTCGTAACGTTCCGCCGCCGGGATGAATGCGCCCGGCCCCAGCACATTGCCTTCGGCATCGACCAGGCGCAGCAAAATTTCGTAGCGCGTGGGCACGTCTTCCTGGCGCTGGGCGGCGTGTATCGACTGTGCGTAAAGGCGGAAGCGCTGTCCCTCCAGGGCCTCGCGCAAGCCCGCCGCGCGCAGGATTTCGCGGTGCTGATCGGTCGCCACATTGTCGGCCGAGTGATACACGGTCACGCGGTTGCGGCCCTGCGCCTTGGATGTGTAGCAGGCAACGTCGGCCTGGGACATGACTTCGCCCACGTACGGGCTTTCCCTGTCCATGCGCACGACACCGAAACTTGCGCCGATCTCGAATATCTGGCCGGACCAGTTGAAGCGGAAGGCGCGTATCTGGGAAAGCAATTTTTCGCATACCGCGACCGCCTTGGCGAGCGGACAATCGACCAGAATCAGGCCAAATTCGTCGCCGCCCAGGCGCGCCAGCAGGTCCGAACCGCGCACCGCCTGCATGAGCATGTCGCCCAGTTCGCGCAGCAGCGCGTCGCCGGCAGCATGGCCGGCGGTGTCATTGACGATTTTGAAGCGATCCAGGTCTATGAAGCACACCGCGTGTTCGCGGCCCGCGCGCGCAAGTTCCAGGCACTCGCCCAGCACGCGCTCGAATTCGAAGCGGTTGGGCAGGCCGGTGAGTACGTCGTGCGTGGCGCGGAACGCCAGTTCGCGCTGCAGCGTGCGCGCATGCGTAATGTCCTGGAACACCACCACCACACCCAGCATGTCGCCCAGCGGATTGCTGATGGGCGCCACGGTCGTGCTGACTTCATAGCTTGCGCCGGCGCGGTTCACCAGGGTGGCGTGGTACTGCCCGCCGCTGGGAGCGCGGCCATCCAGCGCGTCGCGTACCGGATTGTCGATGTCGGCCTGTTTGTCGAGGTCGCGCAATTGAAAAATTTCTTCGGCGTTGCGGTCCAGCGCTTCCCACAACAGGCAGCCGGTCAGGCGTTCCGCGGTGGGATTCATGAAACTGATATGGCCCTGGGCATTGGTCGCGATCACCGCATCCCCGATCGAATGCAGGGTAACCCGCATCAATTCCTTTTCTTCGAACAATTGCGCGGTCAGGCGCACGTTGTCCGACACATCCGCCTCGGTACCTATGAGCCGCAGCGGCCGCCCCTGCGCGTCGCACGCCAAGGTCGCCACGGCGCGTATCTGTATGACCTCACCGTCGGCACCGTGCAGGCGGTAATTGGTGTTGTAGGGGCGCTCGCCGCGCGCCGCGGCGGCAAGTTCGCCGCGCACGCGTTCGCGATCTTCTTCGTCCATGCGCGCGCACCAGGCGTCCGGGCTGTAGCGCTGCGCGCTGGGCGGCCGGGCGGCGCCAAATTCGCGCGACTCCCAGTAATACAGT
>JAEUNN010000857.1 GCA_016791085.1 Rhodocyclaceae bacterium
GCCAGCGCGCCGCCTTCCTGCGCGACCCGCCGCCGGACGCCGCACAGCGCAAGCAGGCGCTGGCCGGGCTGCGGCAAATGCTGGTGGCGCGCCAGGGCGCCCTGGCCGAGGCGGTCAGCGCCGATTACGGGCACCGCTCGCGACACGAAACCCTGCTCGGGGAAATATTCGTGACGGCCGACGCCATCGTGCACATGCAGAAAGAGCTGGACGGCTGGATGCGGCCGCAGCGGCGGCGCGTCGCGCTGCAATTTCTGCCCGCGCGCGCCGAGGTGGTGTATCAGCCGCTGGGGGTGGTGGGCATCATTTCGCCCTGGAACTACCCCCTTAGCCTGGCGCTGGGCCCGCTCGCCGCGGCACTCGCGGCCGGCAACCGCGTCATGCTCAAGCCGTCCGAATTCACGCCCGCCACGAGCGCGCTGCTGGCGCAGTTGCTGGGCGAAATTTTTGCGCCGGAACAGGTGGCGGTATGCACCGGCGGCGCCGACGTGGCGCGCAATTTCGCGGCCCAGCCTTTCGATCACCTGCTCATGACCGGCAGCACCGCGACCGGACGTCTGGTCATGCGCGCGGCGGCCGACAACCTGGTGCCGCTCACGCTGGAACTGGGCGGCAAATCGCCGGCGCTGGTGGACGCTTCTTTCCCGCTCGCGCGCGCCGCCGCCAGCATTGCGCGCGGCAAACTGTTCAACGCCGGCCAGACCTGTATCGCACCGGATTATGTGCTGCTGCCCGAAGGCAGCGAACAGGCGTTCGGCGAACTGTTTGCCGCCGAGGTGGCCAAGCTTTACCCGGCCCTGCCGGACACGCCGGACTACACCGCCATCGTGAATGCGCAGCACCATGCCCGCCTCACCGCGCTGGTGGAGGACGCACGCGCCAAAGGCGCGCGCGTCGTCATGCCGGGCAGCCGCGCCGCTGCCGCGGCGCCGCGCGCGGACCGCAAAATGTCGCCGGTGCTGCTGTTCGACGTGCATGAGGACATGGCCGTCATGCAGCAGGAAATTTTCGGCCCCGTGCTGCCCATATGCACCTACGCCAGGTTCGACGATGCGCTGGATGCCATCAACCGCCGGCCGCGCCCGCTGGCGCTGTATTTTTTCGGCAATGACCGCGCGCGCGAAAAAGCCGTACTGGAGCGCACGACTTCGGGCGGCGTCACCGTGAACGACACCTTGCTGCATTTCGCCCAGCACGACCTGCCGTTCGGTGGAGTGGGCGCGAGCGGCATGGGCGCCTACCACGGCAAGGCCGGATTTCTGAGTTTCAGCCACGAAAAAGCCGTGTTCCGGCAAACTGCGCTGAACCTGTCGGGACTCATCCAGCCGCCTTACGGACGGCGCATCGAGCGCATCATCGCCGCCCTGATGCGCCGCAGCTAGGGCGCCAGACCGGGTGCGTTGCAGCAAACAGTGCGCGTCAAGCGCGACGTGCCGTCAGGCAGCGTCTGTGCATGGGACGACGCCGCTGGAAAAACCATTCGGCCCTTATGCGCGCCTGGAATGCTCACGCGCCACCGAAGCGCATAGTCCGGCGCCCATGCCCACCCCGCAGCGCGACCGAAGCGTGTATTGTTGCGCCGCATCGCGACATACACGGACAGCAACCCATGCACGTTAGCGGCGAGCGCGACACTGCAGCCCCCGGCGCCGTCGGCTTCCTGGAAGCGCTGCGCTTCTGGCTCAAGCTCGGCTTCATCAGTTTCGGCGGCCCGGCCGGACAGATCGCCATCATGCATCAGGAACTCGTCGACAACCGGCGCTGGATATCCGAACGGCGCTTTTTGCATGCGCTCAATTACTGCATGGTGCTGCCGGGTCCGGAGGCGCAACAGCTTGCCACCTACATAGGCTGGCTCATGCACCGCACCGCGGGCGGCGTGGTCGCGGGCGCGCTGTTCGTGCTGCCGTCGCTGTTCATACTGATCGCCCTGTCGTGGATTTATTCGGCCTGGGGCCACACCACGGCCGTGGACGGGCTGTTTTACGGCATCAAGCCGGCGGTAACCGCCATCGTCGTGCAGGCGGCGCACCGCATCGGCACGCGCGCGCTCAAGAACGGCCTGCTGTGGGCCATCGCGGCGGCATCGTTCGTGGCAATATTCGCCCTCAACGCGCCATTTCCGGCCATCGTGGCGTGCGCCGCGGCCATCGGCTATCTGGGCGGGCGGCTCGCGCCGGACTATTTCAAAACCGGCGGCGGGCATGGCAAATCGTCCGGCCACGCCGGCCCGGCCCTCATCGACGACCACACGCCGGCACCCGCGCATGCGCGCTTCACCTGGCCGCGCCTCATGCGCGTGGTGGCTGCCGGCGCGCTGTTGTGGCTGCTGCCCATGGCGCTCATCGTGGCCGGCTTCGGCTTGCAGCACACGTTCGCCCAGATGGGCTGGTTTTTCACCAAGGCCGCCCTGCTCACCTTCGGCGGCGCCTATGCCGTGCTGCCCTATGTGTATCAGGGCGCGGTCACGCACTACGGCTGGGCCACGCCGGTACAGATGATAGATGGCCTGGCGCTGGGCGAAACCACGCCCGGACCGCTCATCATGGTGGTGGCTTTCGTGGGCTTCGTGGGCGGCTACGGCAAGGCCCTGTTCGGGCCCGAACATTTGTTCGCGGCCGGCGCCACGGCGGCCTGTCTGGTGACCTGGTTCACCTTTCTGCCTTCGTTCGTATTCATATTGGCCGGCGGACCGCTGGTCGAATCCACCCACGGCGACCTCAAATTCACGGCTCCGCTCACCGCCATCACGGCGGCCGTGGTGGGCGTGGTATTGAACCTCGCGCTGTTTTTCGGCTACCACGTGCTGTGGCCGCAAGGATTCAAGGGGCCCTTCGACCTGCTGTCGGCCGCCATCGCGTTGGCCGCGGCGATCGCGCTGTTCCGCTACAAAGTGGGGGTGATACCGGTCATCGCGAGTTGCGCGGCGGCAGGGCTGGCCGTCAAATTGCTCACCTGACGCTGGCGCCGGCAACGCAGGCGCAAGCACTGCGCGGGTCCCGGCGTGCCGGCCGGGAGCGGACGCGCGCTGAAGAAATTCAGGCGTACACGACCTGTACGCCATCGGCCGGCAGCCAGTTGCGCAAACTTTCCAGCAGCCCATCGTCCAGGCGCAAGCGCCATTGCTCGCCCAGCGAAAGTTCGCCTTCGGCGGCGGCGCTGCGGTAGCAGATGCGCACCGGACAGGCCGCTACTCCGTTGCCGGCGCGGTAAGGTTCGAGCAGGCCGCGCAAGCGGCGCGCGGTTTCGCGCCCGCCGTCGCGGCTTACTTCGCCATTGACGGCGAGCCGCAGTTCGCGCGCCGCGCGCGAGCGCGCCTCGCCCAGCGTATAGAGCGCATCGGCCACCACGCGCAGGCCGCCGGTATATTCGTCTTTCTGCACGCGGCCTTCCACGACCAGCACGGTATCGTCCTTCACGACATCGCGCCGCGCGTCGAACAGTTCGGAAAACACCGATACCTCGACCTGCGCGGCGCCGTCGTCCAGCACGATGAACGCGGCCTTGCCGCGCTTGGTCATCTGTACGCGCGAGGCGGCGACCAGGCCGGCCAGCAGCACCGGCTCGCGCGACGGTTCCAGGTTGCGCAGGCCGCGCCGCACGAAGCGCGACACCTCCTGCTTGACGGCGTTGTACGGATGGCCGGACAGGTAGAAGCCTATGGCCTGCTTTTCCTGCGCGAGCCGCTCGCGCTCGTCCCACGGGCGCGCGGCCACGTACTGCACGGGCGGCGCGGCGGCGGCGTCATCCAGCAGGTCGAACAGCCCGACCTGCTGGGCATTGGCCGCGGCCTGTTCGGCGGCTTCCATGGCCAGGCCCACGCTGGCGATCAGTTTGGCGCGGTCGGCATCCACGCTGTCGAACGCGCCAGCACGGATGAGGGTTTCGAGCACGCGGCGATTCACCAGGCGCTTGTCCACGCGCGCGCAAAAATCGAACAAATCCTTGAACGGCCCGCCGCGCGCGCGCGCCGCAAGGATCAGTTCCACCGCCTGCTGGCCGGTGCCCTTGATGGCGCCCAAACCATAGCGCACGGTGGCGCGATCGACCGGCACGAAGCGATACTCGGAAGCATTCACGTCGGGCGGCAGGATGGCGATACGGTTGGCGCGCGCGTCGTCGTAAAACACCTTCACGCTATCCGTGTTGTCCATGTCCGAGGACAGCGTGGCGGCCATGAAGGCCGCGCAGTGGTGCGCCTTCAGCCAGGCCGTGTGGTAGGTCACCACCGCATAGGCCGCCGTGTGCGACTTGTTGAAGCCGTACTCGGCGAATTTTTCCATCAGGTCGAACAGCTGCATGGCGAGCGCTTCGTCATGGCCGGCCTGGTTTGCCCCGGCGCGCATGATTTCGCGGTGCTTGGCCATTTCTTCGGGCTTTTTCTTGCCCATCGCGCGGCGCAGCATGTCCGCCCCGCCCAGCGTATAGCCGCCTATGATCTGGGAAATCTGCATGACCTGTTCCTGATACACGATCACGCCATAGGTGGGCTCCAGGCAGCCTTGCAGGTCCGCATGGAAATAGTCGATTTTCTGCTGGCCCTTCTTGCGCAGGATGAAATCATCGACCATGCCGGAACCCAGCGGCCCCGGCCGGTACAGCGCCAGCACGGCGATAATGTCCTCGAAGCGGTCCGGCTTGAGCTTGGCCAACAGCTTTTTCATGCCCTCCGATTCAACCTGGAATATGGCCGTGGTATTGGCGTCCTTGAGCACCTGATAGGCGGCCGGGTCGGCAAAGCCCAGGCGCATCAAATCCAGCCGCTCACCGCTCTGACGCGCGACATAGTCGAGCGCCAGCGCGATGGTGGTGAGGTTGCGCAAGCCCAGGAAGTCGAACTTGACCAGTCCCACGGCTTCCACGTCGTCCTTGTCGAATTGCGACACCGGCGCGGCGTCCTCGCCGTCCTGCTGGTACAGCGGGCAAAAGTCGGTCAGTTTGCCCGGCGCGATCAATACCCCGCCGGCATGCATGCCCACGTTGCGCGTCAGCCCTTCGAGCTGTTCGGCGAGCTGCAGAAGTTCGCGCACTTCTTCTTCGTTCTGTTCGCGTTCTTTGAGCAGCGGCTCGGCTTCGCGCGCCTCGGCCAGGGACAACGGCTTGTTCTGCACGACCGGTATCAGTTTCGACAACTGGTCGCACAGCGTGTAGGGCATGTCCAGCACGCGGCCCACGTCGCGGATCACGGCTTTCGACGCCATGGTGCCGAACGTTGCGATCTGGCTCACCGCCGCGGCGCCATACTTGCGGCGCACGTATTCGATCACCAGGCCGCGTTTGTCCTGGCAGAAATCCACGTCGAAGTCGGGCATGGACACCCGCTCGGGATTCAGAAAACGCTCGAATAGCAGCGCATAGGCGAGCGGGTCGAGATCCGTGATGCCCAGGCTGTAGGCCACCAGCGAACCGGCGCCCGAGCCGCGCCCGGGCCCCACGGGCACACCGTTCTGTTTGGCCCAGTTGATGAAATCCGCGACGATCAGGAAGTACCCCGGAAAGCCCATCTGCACGATGGTGTCGCACTCGAACTTGAGGCGCGCCTCGTATTCGGGCCGGCGCGCGGCGCAAACTTCGGGGTCGGGATACAGTTCGGCGAGCCGTGTTTCCAGGCCTTCGCGCGCCTGTGCGATGAGAAATTCGTCCAGCGACATGCCGGGCGGAGTCGGGAAAGCCGGCAGGAAATTTTTGCCCAGCTGCATCACGATATTGCAGCGCTGCGCGATTTCTACCGAATTTTCCAGCGCCTCGGGAATGTCCGCGAACAGCTCGGCCATTTCCGCCTGGGACTTGAAATATTGCTGGTCGGTATACTCGCGCGGGCGGCGCCGGTCGGCCAGCACATAGCCCTGGGCGATGCACACACGCACT
>JAEUNN010000109.1 GCA_016791085.1 Rhodocyclaceae bacterium
CTGCGATGCTGCGGTGCTACTTGGTGCTTACGGCTTTAGTCTGTCGTGCCGGTAACAGGTCAGGATTTCGCTGCCTGTCCTGTGCTTGTACGCGGGGGGTGTGTGGCCGGATGCAGGAATTTTCGTGACGTGATTCACGCCGGCATTGCGCGGCATGGCACTTGGGTCATGACCACGCGTCCGCTGGCCCTGCGTGCGGCGCATCTGCGCTGCGCCTGGCCCGGCGAAATGTGAATACCGCGCCGGCGCCAAATGGCCATCCGGCAGACCCGGATCACGGGACGGTCAGCTGCCGCAGGAGGTGCGAAACCAGGCGACGGACGGCATACGAGCGCCGGACGGGGCATGCTGCTCCGTCCGCAACGGGTCCAAGGCTTTCCGTCTCTGGAGCTTCCACCCTCGGTGCCTGCGAACGCCCTTCGACAAGCTCGGGGCGAGCGGGGGGATTCAACGCTGCGCCGGATTGGGCATGTCGTCGCGTGCGCGGCAGTTCCATCCACGCTTCCCGGATCGGCAAAAAAAAGGCCGTCCCCGCGCAGGGACGGCCAAAGCTGCAGAGTGCACCAGCTAGGAAATTTGGCGGCGGCGCGTGCGGCGCAGGGCATAGGCCAGGGCCGGCAAGCCCAACAGCGCCAGTGTGCCGGGTTCGGCGACGCGGGTGGCCTGGTTCACCGATAGTTCCTCGGCCGCCGCCACATCGCCGCTCAGATTCAGGAACAAGCTCGCGTATTGCGCCGTGCCGCCTATGCCTGTGGCGTCATCGCCCAGGTCGAAGCGGTAACTGGCAACGAAGTGCCCGACTTCGGAGGTGTCGAAGCCGGCGCTGCAGCCATGCGAAGCACCGGCCGCGAGGCTGGCGAACAGCGGCGAGCAAAGCGAAAAATGCGTGTCGTCGCCGCTCGCGCTCACGCCGTACAGCTTGAGCGCGGCGGCCGGGCCGCCGAACAGCAGGTTGTAAATGTCGAAACTCTGGCCGGCCGCCGTCTGCCCTTGCAGCAAGGTGCCGAAATCGAGGTTCAGCGTGGTTTGCGTGCCATCCGCGCGGAACGAGGCGGTGGCGTGGTCCACGACCTGGCCGCTCAAGTCCAGACTCAGCGTGTAATCGGCCGCATGGTCCGCGGCGCCTTGGCGGCTCGCCGAGGCGCCGGTGTCGGCATCCGAAAACGCCAGTTGGTAGCTGGCCGCAAAATTGCCGGCGGCCGCGGTATTGAGGCCCGCCGTTTGCGCCAGCGCCTGGCCCGCGGCCAGGTTGGCGAATGAACCCGGCAGGCTGGTGCTGAAGGCGGCGGTTTGGCCGCTGCCGCTGACCTGATCCAGGTCCAGCCCGACCTGATTGGCCGCATCCGCCGTGAGCTGCCGGTTGACCAGGACGAAAGCTTGCGCAGCCGGCGCAGACCCCGTGAACCAGGTGCCGAAATCGACACTTTGGGTGTATTGCGCCGCTGCCGTGCTGAACGAGGGCGCGGAGTGCAGCAGGTAGTCGTATTGCACCTGCAGGTTGCCGTGCCAGCGCGCATCGAAGGTGGCGCCGGCCTGCGCAAAGCTGTTGCGCGTGGCACTTGCCGACAGGTCGGCGCTGCGCGTCACGCTGAGCGCGCCGGGCGCGCCCTGCACATAGGCATTCAGACTGCCTGCCGCGACGCTCAGGCTGGCGTCGGTGGCGGCATTCACGGTATTGGAGTGCGCGCTGCAGTTGCCGCCGTTACGGTTGGTGGAACAGCTTTCCGTACGCGACAGCGCGCCGAAGCTGGCGCTTGCGCCGGGTGCGCTGAGGCTGGCGCTGCCGGTCGCGCCAATGGCCGTGGCGTCCTTGCTGCCGGCCGCCGCGGTGTTTTGCGTGCTACCGGTAACCGCAATCGAGGTGCTGCGGTGCGAATTGAGGCCTATCGTGGCGCCCGTGAGCACGCCCTGCGTGGGGTCGAATCGGGCGAGGCTGGTGCTGCCGTACAGGCTGCCGCCCGTGGCGCCCGCGTCGGCGCTGCCGCTATGGCTATCCGTGACGCTGGCGCTGTCGTTGAAACCGTGGCTCGTGCTGCTCACCAGGGCCGCGTGGGCCGGCGCGTACAGCAAACCGCCGGAACCCGCCAGCAGCATTGCCAGGGCCAGGGCACGCGGAGTGAAACAATTGGAATTTTGCATATTGCATGACTTTTGGCGCGATCGATCGCTGCGCAGTCTAGCCATGCCTGGCCGCAAATATTGTGAAACATGAACGGTTTGTGTATTTGCGTAGATAAAGCGTGAAATTGTTAATGTTTCAATGGCTTGTAAGAGCCAGGAAAGCCAAATATTTCACGCTGTAATGTTGCGTTCAACATACTGATAAATAGTAAGAAAGTTGATTTATAAATTGTGGACAAGTGAAATGCGTGAAAGGCGTAACATGTTTCCCGTTTACAAAAACTTTAGGTAATTTGTCACACTTTCCCTGCGATGCCGGTTTTTTCCTGCAAGCGCAAGCTCCAGGGCCGCATTGCGGGGATTTTGGGGGGATTTTTATATTCAGGCCTGGACGCGGCCGCGCCTGGCCCATGCGGCGGACTGGACCAGCGCAAACTTGACTTTGCACCGACCTCAGACGGCGCAGACGAGGCCGGGCCGCAACTCGGCGCAACGCGACTGACCAGGCGGCGGACCGGGCATCTTGCCCGCTACGCAGCATTTCCAGCCATCCTTGCCGGCTTGCGGGATATGCGACCCGCGCTGGCTTGCGACCGGCCAACGCCCGGCGCAGGGCGAACGCAGGAGGGAAATCTAGCGCACATGCGCGATGCGGCCGGATGCAATGGATTGGCTCTGGCGGACTAGTGCCGGCCCGGCGTGGTCGCCGTGGGTCCGCTGCCGGATTCCTGCACCACGGCTTCTTCATCGCGCGTGGCCGCGAAATGCGCCGCGCCGGCCGGAATCACGATGACCGTGCCGGGGCCGTAAGGCAGCAATGCGGCCTCGTCGTAGCGCTCGCCGGCGGCGAAAAAATACTTGCCGGCCAAAACCGTTGTGGTGCGGGTATCGGGGTGGGTGTGTGCCGGCAAGCGCGTGCCCGGCGCGAATCTGGCCCGCAAGGTATACGCGCCGCCGGCCGGATTGCCGGATACCACCGCAAATGACACGCCGGGTAGCGCCGGGTCCGTCTGGTAGGCGATGGCCTCCGGCCGCAAAATCCGGATGGCGTCGTCGGCGGCGACGGCGTCGAACTGGCAAGCCATGAGCAGGGCGCAGAGCGCTGCCGGCAGTCGGTGCATGAATATTCTCCTGGTTGGTATGGTCCGCGCAGCGACTCGACATGGCCGCGCCGATTGCTTCCGATTATGCAGAAAACCCCCACCGCCATGGCCGGCGCAAGTCCGGCGCAGCGGCGTCCGTGCGTGGCGGTATGCCGTCCCGCGTTTGCGCCGGCACCGTTCAACCCACCGCTTTTTTTGATGCAACTTGCAACAAGCTTGCGTGCGGCACTCGCATGGGTGGTGCCTGCAATGTCAGTCCGGGCCACCTTGTATAATCCGCTGCCCAGTTGTGCATCGTCCCGTTCAGTTGCAGCCGGCTTACTGACTTATACCGCACGCCATGAACCCATTTACTCCGCCCGAACGCCGCGTGGCAGATCCGCCGCGCAATCCTGGTTCTCCCGTCAAGGCCGTGGTGCTGGGTCTATTGGTCGATATCGGGGGCACCTTTCTGGTTGGCTTGATTTTCTCCATCGGGTATTCCGTGGTCCTTGCATCGACCGGCTCCGCGCCCGAAGAAGTCATGACCGCGCTGGGGGAAATCGGCCGCAACCGAACGACCTTCCTGATACTGGCCGCCCTGGGCTGTGCCTGTTCGGTGCTGGGTGGATACGTATGTGCGCGCATTTCGCGCTGCACCGATTACCGGCTCGGCTTGATCCTGGGCATACTTTCGGCCGTAATCGGACTTTTCATGGGTGCCGGCAATTACACGGTGTTCGAAAACATATTATTGAACGGCATCACGATAGTTTGTGTGCTGATGGGAATCAGCTACGGCATGCGCAAGCCGGTAACCGAAAACTGAACCCCTGGCGCTGTGCGTTCAAAGAAGTTTGGGCACGCTCCCGCGTCGATGGCCATACGACCGGCGAGCGCAATTTGGCCGCCGCGGGGGGCGAGCAATGCGTACCGGAAATCCTCGCTTCGAGCCGGAGCCAAAACATCCTGCGTATTGACTGTCGTTTTATGAGGCGGCCGCATCGTTATGTCGTTTCCTCACGATAATCGCCGCATTCGTTCGTGCACGACTTCCAGGCCGGATGCGCGAGCACATTCCGGCTGATCGAGCGAGCCGTCCATGCCAGAACAACCGGACTGCCCGTCAGGTATCACGGCCGGCGTGCCGCCCCGCCGGCGGGACATTCCCGTTCGTCGTGACCGCGGCCGCTACGGCCTGCGCGCCGCATCCGGCCGGCCGCGACCGCTCTTCGCCGCCGTGCTGGCGCTATGGCTGATATTGGCCGCCAGCGCAGCCGGGGGTGCCGCAAGCGCCGAACTGGTATTCGGCTATAGCGTGGATGGCGCACCCGTCAGCAGCCCGAAAGTCGTGCAGGGTCGCAAATCCGACGACGAAATCGCCGGCTTCTGCAATGAAGTTCTGGATTTCCTGCGCCGCGAGGGCTACGCGCTTACGCTGCAGGAGCTGAATTTCGACGAGCGCTTTGGCGTATTCGCCAGGTCGCTCGCCGGGCGCGCCGGCGTACAGTGCGGTCCCAGTTCCAAAACGCGCGGGCGCGAGCGCGCGCTGGTGTCGCCGGCCGATGGCTATGCGGGCGAATTTTCGCAGCCGTTTTTCGTGACCACGGCCAAACTGCTGGTACGCAAAAACCGGGTGGATGCGCTCTATGCACACCCCGAATCGCTACGCATAGGCTTGCTCAAGCCGCGCGCGAGCGGCCCGCCCGTCACCACTTCGCTGATAGAGAGCGTATTCCCCAATGCCATCATCGTCGGCTTGCCGGACCGCGCCCAGGCGGTCAGAAAATTGCCGCTCGACGAACAGGACCCCGCCGCCATCGACGCCTTCGCGTCGGACGAAATCATGCTGGCCGAAATGCTGCGTGCGGATATCGAACCCCGCCAGCACGACATGTACGCCATCGAACCGCCGCTGTCGGGCTTTTCGCGCGAAGAGTACGTGCTGGTCATTTACAACCTGCCGGAACTGACGGGCAAACTGAACGCCTGGCTGGCCACGCCCCAGGCCCAGGCGGCCGTGGCGCGCCATCTGCACATCGAGCGCGGCGTGCTGGGTGGCACGATATTCTGGCTCGCGCGCGGCGACCATATGCGCGCCGCACAAAGCGGGCTGGCCTGGAGCGGCGGCCTATTACTGGCGCTGTTGGCGGGCCTGGCGTGGTGGCGCCGCCGCCGGGCGCGGCCAGCACCCGCGGCACCCACTGCGCCGTCAGGGCGCGCAGCCGGCGCGGCGCAGCCAGCCGAGCCCGGCGCGGCCGTATATTCCGCTCCCCAGCCGCCCGCTGCTGACCTCGATGCCGGGCCCGGGAATGCCTACGCCGGTGTGCCGGAGCCCGGCGCGGCCGCGACGGACGCGATGCGCGCGGAGGCGTCCACCGCGGCGGAGCTTGCAACGTCCGCACCCGGAACGCCCGTGCCGGACGAAACCGCGGCAAGCCTGCCCAAGCCATTGCTCACCGCGCGCGAACTGGAAGTGCTGAGCCTGGCCGGGCGCGGGCTGGGCGACAAGATGATCGGGCGCGAACTGGGCATATCGCACAAAACCGTCGAAGCCCACCTGCAGAAAATATTCGCCCGCCTGGGCGTCAAAAGCCGCGAGGACGCCCTCGACGAGGCGCGCCGGCGCGGTTTGCTGTAGCCGCGGCAAGCCAGTCCGCGCCTTGCGGACATTTGTGCCGCTCTGCCGCTCTGCCGCTTGGCGTGGCGGTGCCGGTAAGCGGGCCCGCTTGCGGTGCCGTCCGCCACGTTCGTGACAGCATCAAAAAGCTTCGCGGCACCCGCCGGAACTTCGGTGCCTGCTTGGCAACGCCGTACCGGCACAGCACCGGCGCGCTTTGCCTGGCAGTCCGCGGCGCTCACCTAGGGGAGCCCTTAGGCGAATTTTCCCCGCGATTTGTTCTGCTTCTGGCCCGATTGCGACCGCGCCCTAGGTGTGCGGTTAGGTGTTTGCCCGTCTGGCGGCAGTGCCATGCACCGCTATCGTAGAAAGCGTCGGAAGCGAGCGGCACTTGCCCAGGGTGGGCGGCGTCGTCGATCCCGGCGGCCAAAACGCAGGATGTAGTGGCCCGATGCCCGTCCTGCCGAGGTGCCGTGACGCCGTCCAGGCACATGCCGCGCCGGCTTTCGCAGCCACACGTAGAGGCATCGGGTAATACCATCAAGGAAGCCACATGAATGCCTACGCACCTCCGCACCTGACGCAAATTTCGTCCGCCCAGCCGGCGGCCTGCCCGGGTGGAAAGAGCGATACTGCCCTTAAAGTGTGGGTGCCCGGACAACTAAAGGACGGCCTCACCGCGCTCGCCCACTTGCGCGGACTGACCTTGTCCGAATACGTGCGCGAAGTTCTGACCACCCACGCCTACGGCCACCTGCCGCACACGCGTGGCGCAGGCCGCGCCGGCCCGCCGCGCGACGGCGGCTGATTGCTGCGCAAGCTGGGACCGCAGCATTTCGCGCACGGGGCTCACGGGTATTTCCGGCTTTACCGCTACGGCACGCCGACCTGACCATGCTCGTGTGCCAACTTGGGCCACGATGCGTGCGACAGGCCGGTACGCCGGCTCGTCGAGACCAGTCCACCGAAGCGCTGACATCGAACCTGGATAAACCTGTGATCTGCGGTCCGGCCCGACCGCGACCCGATGAATTGCAGCAAACTGCGGAAAGTGCCATCGGACACACCCGCTTTAGTGAGTCGCTGCAAAGACCTATCCCAATGCCGTCAAGTTAAGCGCACGCAAAACGCTGCTGATCCGAAATCCGCATTGAAAAAAG
>JAEUNN010000915.1 GCA_016791085.1 Rhodocyclaceae bacterium
GCGCGCGGTTTTCGTCTATGAGCTGGTTGATGGCCGGTGCGACGTGTTCGGCGCGCAAGGCGTCGAAGCGCGGCAGGCCGGAAAAATCGAGTAAGGGGTTCATTTTTGACTCTGACAGTAAGTATCGGATTCGATCCGCAATGACTTGAACGCCGGCCGCGCGGGGCGGGCGGGCGGCAGCCGCTAGTGCCTGACCGTGAGCCGCCTAGCTACCCAGCAGGCGCTCCTGGGCCTCGCGGTATTTGGCGGCCGTGCGGGCAATCACTTCGGGCGGCAGGCGCGGTCCCGGCGCGCGCTTGTCCCAGTCCAGGGTTTCCAGGTAGTCGCGCACATATTGCTTGTCGAAAGACGGCGGGTTATGCCCTTCGCGCCACTCGCCGGCCGGCCAGAAACGCGAGGAATCCGGCGTCAGTGCTTCGTCTATCAGGTGCACCACGCCATTTTCGTCGGTGCCGAATTCGAATTTGGTATCCGCGATCAGGATGCCGCGCGCGCGTGCATAGTCTGCGGCGTCCAGGTAGAGCTGTATGGCCAGGCGGCGCACGGTGTCCGCCGTGGCCGCGCCGAGCAGGGCACGGGTATGCTCAAAATCGATATTTTCGTCGTGCGCGCCGACTTCGGCTTTGGTGGCCGGCGTAAATATGGGTTCCGGCAGGCGCGTCGCGAGCGCCAGTCCGGGCGGCAGCGCGATGCCGCACACTGCACCGCTGGCCTGGTAGTCCTTCCAGCCCGAACCGATCAGGTAGCCACGCACCACGGCTTCCACGGGCAGGGCATTGAGGCGCTTCACGACCACCGAGCGGCCGGCCACCTGGGTGCGTTCGGCGTCTGTGCGCACCACGTCTTCGGGCGCGATGCCGGTCAGGTGGTTGGGCGCGAAGCGCGCCAGGCGCTCGAACCAGAAATTCGATACGGTGTTGAGTACCTTGCCTTTGCCCGGTATCGGGTCGGGCAGGATCACGTCGAATGCGGACAGGCGGTCGGTGGTAACGATGAGCAAATGCGCGGCATCAACCGCGTAAATGTCGCGCACCTTGCCGCGCGCGACGAGCGGCAGGCTGGCGATGGACGATTCGTACAGGGCGTCGGTCATGATCTATGGGACGGGGCGCAAGCGGGCAAGGACTATTCGCGCACGTAAGCCTTGTTCTGCTCGCGCTTGTCTTTTTCGTAGGGGAAGCGGATATGCCCATAGCGCACCACGAGCACGGCCACCGTGAGCAGCAGGATGGAACTCGATACGGCCAGTATGCGCCACTCCTCCAGGTCGTGCACGTCGAGGATGAGATAGCGCGCCAGCGATACCATGGCGATATAGAGCGGAAAGCGCACCGGCAATTGCCCGGTGCGGAAATACTGGCCCACCATGGCCAGCACTTCGAGGAACAGGAACAGCAGCAGCAAATCCGACAGGCGCACGTGGTGTGCCTGCAGCATGGAATTGATTTCCTGCAGCATGGCCACCGCGGTGGCGATCACGATCGCCAGCAGGCCCAGATGCTCTATGCCATCCACGCCCATTTGCATCACGCGCCGCACGCGCATGAATGCGCTAGATTCTTTTTCCATATCATGCCTCCGCAATGCAGCCTGGCACAGCCCGGCGCCTGGGGCGCGCCGGGCGGCAGGTCCGGGCGGGCGCCAGGTGGGCTACCCGTGCGGGTAGCCGCGCTGCGCCCGTGCGCGCAGCTTAGTTGACGGTTTGCGCGAGCGCGCCGGAGGCGTACAGGCCGGCCACCGCCACCAGGGTCTGCGCCTTGATTTTCGCGCCCTGGCCTTCGCAGCCGAACTGAACGTAGCGCTGCTTGCAGATTTTCTTGGCGGCTTCGCGCGCCGGCTTGAGATAGTCGCGCGGATCGAATTTGGACGGGTTTTCCGCCATGTAGCGGCGTATCGCCCCGGTCATGGCGAGGCGTATGTCGGTGTCGATATTGATTTTGCGCACGCCGTGCTTGATGGCTTCCTGGATTTCTTCGACCGGCACGCCATAGGTTTCTTTCATGTCGCCGCCGAACTGGCGGATTTCCGCCAGCAAATCCTGCGGTACCGAGGACGAGCCGTGCATGACCAGGTGGGTGTTGGGAATGCGCCGGTGAATTTCCTTCACGCGCGTGATGGCCAGAATGTCGCCGGTGGGCTTGCGCGTGAATTTGTAGGCGCCGTGCGAGGTGCCGATGGCGATGGCGAGCGCGTCGAGCTGCGTGCGGCGCACGAAATCGGCGGCCTGCTCGGGGTCGGTGAGCAACTGTTCCATGGTCATCGTGCCTTCCGCGCCGTGACCGTCTTCCTTGTCGCCCTTCATGGTTTCCAGCGATCCCAGGCAGCCCAGTTCGCCTTCCACGGTGACGCCCAGCGCATGCGCCATGTCGACCACCTTGCGCGTCACGTCCACGTTGTACTCGTAGGTCGATACGGATTTGCCGTCTTCCATGAGCGAGCCGTCCATCATGACGCTGGAAAAGCCCAGGTCTATGGCGCCCTTGCAGATGGCCGGCGACTGGCCGTGGTCCTGGTGCATCACGATGGGAATGTGCGGATAGGCTTCGACGGCGGCCTGGATCAGGTGCTTCAGGAACGCTTCGCCGGCGTATTTGCGTGCGCCCGCCGAGGCCTGCATGATGACCGGCGCGCCGGTTTCATCCGCGGCGGCCATGATGGCCTGCACCTGTTCGAGGTTATTGACGTTGAATGCCGGCAACCCGTAGCCGTTTTCCGCGGCGTGGTCGAGCAACTGGCGCATGGATACGAGAGGCATGGTGAATCTCCAGGACAGGTTGGTTGGTGCGGGCGGCCAGTGTTGGCGGCGCGTTTCGGGGTCGGGGCTGGGTATGGCGTGGGTGGCTTCAGGCGCGCTGTTCGAGTATGTCCACGGCCGGCAGTTTTTTGCCTTCCAGAAATTCCAGGAAGGCGCCGCCGCCGGTCGAAATGTAGCCGATCTGGTCGGTAATGCCGTATTTGGCGATGGCCGCCAGCGTGTCGCCGCCGCCGGCGATCGAAAATGCCTTCGACGCCGCGATGGCGCGCGCCAGCGTTTCCGTGCCTTTGCCGAACTGATCGATTTCGAACACGCCGACCGGCCCGTTCCAAACCACGGTGCCGGCTTTGCCGACGATTTCGGCCAGCGCGGCGGCCGATTGCGGGCCGATGTCCAGTATCAGGTCGTCATCTTCCACGTCATCCACGGATTTCAGCGTGGCGGCCGCCGTGGCCGAAAATTCCTTGGCGCACACCACGTCGGTGGGTAGCGGCACGCTGACTTTGGCCAGCACGGCTTTGGCCGCATCGAGCAGGTCGGGCTCGGCGAGCGACTTGCCGATGCGCTTGCCGCTGGCGAGCAGGAAGGTGTTGGCGATGCCGCCGCCCACGATGAGCTGATCCACGCGCGCCGACAGTGCTTCGAGTATGGTGAGCTTGGTGGACACCTTGGCGCCCGCCACGATGGCCACCAGCGGGCGTGCCGGCGCATTCAGCGCCTTGCCCAGGGCGTCCAGTTCCTGCGCCATGAGCGGGCCGGCACAGGCCACCGGCGCGAACTTGCCCATGCCGTGCGTGGTGGCTTCGGCACGGTGCGCGGTGCCGAACGCGTCATTGACCCACACGTCGCACAGCGCGGCCATTTTGCGTGCGAGATCGTCAGAATTTTTCTTCTCGCCCTTGTTCACGCGGCAATTTTCCAGCAGTACCACTTCGCCGGGCTTGAGGTCCACGCCATCCACCCAGTTCTGCACCAGTGCCACGTCGCGTCCCAGCAACTCGCCCAGGCGCGCGGCGACCGGCGCCAGACTGTCTTCGGGCTTGAATTGCCCTTCCGTCGGGCGGCCCAGGTGCGAGGTCACCATGACCGCCGCGCCGGCCTCGAGGGCATGCGCGATGGCCGGTATCGAGGCGCGGATGCGCGTGTCTTCGGTAATGTTGCCCTGGTCGTCCTGCGGTACGTTGAGGTCGGCGCGTATGAACACGCGCTTGCCGGCGAGGTCCAGATCGGTCAGGCGTTTGAATTTCATGGCGGGCTTGGATGAAATGAAAAAAACGCCGCGGCGCCCGATGGCGGCCGCGGCGGCCGATGTCGGCCCGCCGCGGTAACGGCGGACCGATGGTGGTCAGGCGCCGCGGAGCTATTTGGCTGTGGCGAGCGCGACCGTGGTGTCCAGCATGCGGTTGGAAAATCCCCACTCATTGTCGTACCAGGACAGCACTTTCACCAGCGTGCCGTCGATTACGCGTGTCTGCGTGGCGTCGAATATGGAACTGCGCGGGTCGTGGTTGAAATCCATGGACACCAGCGGTTCGTCGTTATAGCCCAGGATGCCGGCCAGGGGACCATCGGCGGCCGCCTTCAGGATGGCATTGACTTCATCCACGCTGGTGGCGCGCGCGGCCGTGAAGGTGAGATCCACCACCGACACGTTGATGGTCGGCACCCGCATCGCGAAGCCGTCCAGCTTGCCGTTCAGTTCCGGCAGCACCAGGCCCACCGCGGCGGCGGCGCCGGTTTTGGTCGGGATCAGGGATTGCGTGGCCGAGCGCGCGCGGCGCAAATCTTCGTGATACACGTCGGTCAGCACCTGATCGTTGGTGTAGGCGTGCACGGTGGTCATGAGGCCGGACACCACACCGATTTTTTCGTGCAGCGGCTTCACCACCGGGGCCAGGCAGTTGGTCGTGCAGGACGCATTCGATATGACCGTGTGGCTGGCTTTGAGCGTGTCGTGATTGACGCCATACACCACCGTGGCATCGACGTCCTTGCCGCCCGGCGCGGAAATGATCACCTTTTTCGCACCGCCGCGCAGGTGGGAGGAAGCTTTTTCCTTGGACGTGAACAGGCCGGTGGATTCGAGCACCACGTCTATGCCCAGGTCGCCCCAGGGCAGTTCCGCCGGATTGCGCTGCGCCAGCACACGTATGCGGTCGCCATTGACGACCATGGCGTCCCCATCCACCGCCACCGTACCCGGGAAACGGCCATGCACGGTATCGTGGCGCGTCAGGTGGGCATTGGTTTGCGCATTGCCGAGGTCATTCACGGCGACGATTTCGATATCGTGCTTTTTGCCGCCTTCGTAATGCGCGCGCAGAATGTTGCGGCCGATGCGGCCATAGCCGTTGATGGCGACTCGTATGGTCATGGTGTGCGGTTCTCCTGGTGGATCTGGCAGGTGGTGCGGGCGGGCGCCGGCCGCCCGCACCGCGGAGAGGCGGTGGGTCAGGCCGGAAGCACGCTCTGCACGGCGTTCGCCACGCGTTCGGCGGTCAGGCCGAAGTGGCGGTAAAGATCGGCGATCGGTGCCGACTCGCCAAATGTGGCAAGACCTACGACTGTACCTTCGAATCCCACATATTTGTACCAGAAATCGCAATGACCGGCTTCGACGGCCACGCGCGGCAGGCCGGCCGGCAGCACGGCGGCTTTCCAGGCGGCGTCCTGGCGGTCGAACACATTGGTGCTGGGCATGGAAACCACACGCACCGGCACGCCGGCTTCGGCCAGTTGTTGCTGCGCGGCCAGCGCGATGGGAAGTTCTGACCCGGTCGCGATGATGACCGCGCGCGCGGCGCCGTCCGCGGCCTCGCGCAGCACATAGGCACCGCGCGCGATGGCGCGCAATTGTTCGGCGCTGCGCGGCTGGCAGGGCAGGTTCTGGCGCGACAGCAACAGCGCCGTGGGGCCGTCCGCGCGTTCCACCGCGGCGGCCCAGGCGGCCGCGGTTTCGACCGTGTCGGCCGGCCGCCATACGTCCAGATTCGGGATGAGCCGCAGCGAGGCTGCGTGCTCGACC
>JAEUNN010000121.1 GCA_016791085.1 Rhodocyclaceae bacterium
GGCGTGGACGCACTGGGCCGCGACGTGCTGGCGCTCATGGATTACCTCGCCATCGATCGGGCGGATTTTTGCGGCCTGTCGATGGGTGGCGCGACCGGCATATGGCTGGCCGTGCATGCCGCGCCGCGCTTCCGCAAATTCGCGCTGTGCAATACGGCCGCCAAAATCGGCACCGAAGAAACTTGGAACGCACGCATCGCCGCAGTGCGTGCCGGCGGCGTCGCGGCGGTTGCCGAGGCCATACTCGAACGCTGGTTCTCGCCGGCCTTTCATGCAAGCGACGCGGCCACGGTCGCGCGCGTGCGCGCCATGCTAAGGGCGTCGGATACCTCCGGCTATTGCGCCAACTCCATGGCCATACGCGACATGGATTTGCGCGCCAGGCTTTCCGAAATCGGGCAACCGGTGCTGGTGACAGGCGGTGTGGCCGACGGCTCCACGCCGCCCGCCGAAACACGCAAACTAGCCGCCGCGATTGCCGGTGCCCGCTACGTGGAACTGAACGCCGCCCACTTGAGCAACATCGAGGCGGCGGCAGATTTCAACACCGCCGTACTCGCCTTTTTCCGAAACGGGTAGGCGCGCAAGCGGTCGGCCGAGGCGTACCCAGCGCCATCCCGTGCAAGCGCAGCTGCCGTTGTGCGCATGCCTGTGCGCCAAGCGCGTCAGCAAGGGCTGCGCGCAAACCTGTACCTGGCCGCTGTAAAAATCCCGACGCAATGCAGCGCGGGCCGAGCCCGGCGCGAGCGCGTGGGCAAACGACATATCGCATGCGCGGCCAGGGATCGATCGCACTCGCACCGCGTCGGCCCCATACTCGAAAGGCGCCGCCAGGGTGACGGAACGGCTCATGGCATCAATCCGACCTGACGACCCGGGCGCCCGAATAGGGAACGGCTTGATCCCGGCGCCCGACGTCCACGGAAATGGCGCGCGAAACAGCTGCCGTCGTGTTGTCGCCCACGCCGCCAATCGGACCGGTAGAATTTCCGGCCGGCGGCCGCAGAGCGGCTTGCCGGCCGGTCGCGTCGATCCGGCTTCCGGCTTGCGCGCCGCTTGATATTGCTCGCTGCTTCCCGGATTGGTGTTATATGGCCGTATGAATTGGCGCGCCTTCCGGACGGCAGCGCATCCGGAGTCACGTTCACCCACACGAAACCCGAGGCATGGATACCCACCCGCCCGCCACCACCGCTGCGTCTTCCCTGGATAGTCTGAGCGCGGCCGAACGCCAGGTGCTGGATGCCCAAACCATCATTTGGGGCTACGAGCCCTTCAGCAATCTCCTTGAGGTACTGCGCGCGCTATTTGCGTGCGATCCGGACGGGCGGGCTTTCACCCACGACAAGCTCAAGGTGGCACACCAGCAATTGCGCGGGCACGGGCTGCTGGAGGAGGAAGCCGGGCGCCCGGGGCGCTGGCGCGTGCGCGAACCGCTACGCAGCACCGTATATCTGGCGCTGCTGGAGAAGCTCCCGGGTAGCCGCTTGCGCCACGCCGTGTTCAGCGCCGCGCACTATGAACCGCAGGGAGCGCACTACGGCTGGCCGGTTGGCGGCATCGCGGCGTCCGCCGCGGTATTGCGGGTTGCGCTGCTTACCGACACCCCGGCGGCCGAACTGGCTACGCTCGAAAGCAAGTTCAGGCAAGCTTACGACCAGGCTGCCATCGCCTCCCATGCTTTCGACGGCCGCTTGGACGATGCCATCGTGCGCCGGCTGCCGCGCAACTGGCGTGACTGGCTGGTGGGGAGCAGTCTGACTCGGGTTGCCCATGTTTTCGACGCAACGCATTTGCGCTTATTTGAGTGGGCGCTGGCCTCGCTACAACAGCCGGACTGCGATTTGCCGGAGCATTTGCGTTGCCAGACGGTAGAAATCCTGCTGCATCAGGGTAGGACGGAAGCGGCCATGGGTCTGCTGGCAGGATTCGACTCCATGGATGCCAAGGCCTTGCAGGCAGCCGCGCTGGTGCAGAACGGCCGCTGGCAGGAAGCGGAAAACGCATTCGACGCTGCCATCAAGGCGCTGAAGAAGCAGGTTGGCGGCAAGGTCGCGCCGCTGCCATCCAGCCTCACGCAATATCATGTCCTCGCCTTGCTGGCGCAACAGACGCCCAGGGCGCTGGAAGCCGCACGCAAATTCTGCCTGACCGAATCGCGCTCGCGCAATCCGTCTCCCTATGAAGGCTGGGGGCTGTGGGTGCATGCTGCCAATGTCCGGCTGGGCAACGTTGCCCTGGAAAGATCGGCCTTTCGCCTGCGTTCCACGCCTGATTACCTCGACTCGACCGATATTTGGCGCTGCTGGCTGCGCGCCTGGCTGGGGCTGGAGCCGGACCGCAAGGACGATGCCTCCGACCGCAAGGCACTGGCAAAGCTGCGGGCTGCCCTGCAGGCTGTGGGCTTTGCCTGGATCGCCCAACAACTCGAAGCGGCGGAAACTGTGTATCGCGGCGGCGAGCCCCCGAGCAACTGTTTCCTCCCCGGCCGGCAGGAGAACTGGCGTACGGTGCTTGCCTCGCTGCAGGCCCTGGCCGGCGAAGAAGAGAGCGGTAAAACCGAAGCATCCGACGCAGCCAGCCGCATCCTGTGGAGCCTCAATCTGGATCACGACGGATCGGTGCTGGACATCGAAGCCCTCGAGCAGAAGCGCGGTGTGCGCGGATGGGGCAAGCCCAAACCCATGAGCCTCGGCCGCCTGGTGGGCAATGAAAAGCTCGAACCTTGGGATCATAAAGTCGCCCGCGCGGTCCGCGAAAACCGCCACGGCAGCAGAAGTTACAGACTCGACCGGGCCGCCGCGATCACCGCGCTGATCGGCCATCCGGCCGTGGTGCTCAGTCTCGATTTCGACGAGACGGTGGACCTGGTGGAGGGCGCGCCGGAAATGGAGGTCGTGCGCCGGGGCGATGCTTTCACGCTGCGCGTGAATCCGCCCTTGCGGGACCCGGAACTCGCCTTTTACCGGCAGGACGCCGAAGAAACGCGGGAAGCAGAAGCCCTGAGCCTGATCACCGTATTGCAGGATTCGCCGCGCCGCCTGCGGGTGGTCCGGTTCACGCCGGCGCAGCGCAGAGCCGCCATCCTGCTGGCAGGCAAAGTCAGCATCCCGGCGTCGGCGGAGGCGGAACTGCACAAAACGCTGCAACTGCTGACCGGCCACTTCCAGGTTCACGGCGATGCTGCGCGTGCTGCCAGGGAAGTGGAAACGGATACCCGGCTACGGGCCGAACTTTCCCCCGCCGGCGACGGCCTCTTGCTACGTCTGGTGGCCGCGCCGCTGGGTGACGAAGGGCCGCGCCTCATGCCGGGCGCCGGACGCGAACGCATCATGGCGGCGCTGCGCGGGGAAGGGGTGGGAACCCGGCGCGATCTCAAGGCGGAACGCGGCCATCTCGACGCCGTGCTGGATGCCTTTCCGTTTCTCGATCCGCCCGCGCGCGGCGACCAGGTGGCGGAGTGGCAGGTGGATGAGCCGGAACAGGCGCTATCCCTGGTGGAAACGCTGCCGCAATTGCCCGCGGTGGCGGCCCTGGACTGGCCCAAAGGAAAGTCCGTGCGCGTACTCACCGTCGATGCCCGGCAACTGGGCGTCAGCGTGCGCACCGAGCGCGACTGGTTCGCGCTGTCGGGCCAGGTGCGCCTGGATGAGGGGCTGGTGCTTGAACTGGGCCAGTTGCTGGAATGGGCCGCCTCCGGCCGTGGCCGTTTCCTGCCTATGGGCACGGGCACCTACGCGGCGCTCACCGAGCACCTGCGTGCCCGCCTGGCCGATCTTGCCGCCGTGGCCGAAATCGCCAAGGAAGGCCCGCGCATCCCGCAACTGGCGGCGGCATGGCTGGAGCAGGCGCTGGAAGGCACCGAAGCCACACTGGATAAGGCCTTCCGCAACAAGGTGGAACGGCTGCGCGCCGCACAGGACCAGACCCACACATCGCCCCCGGCGCTGCAGGCACAACTGCGGCCCTATCAGGAGGATGGCTATGGCTGGGCCATGCGCCTCGCCGATGCCGGATTCGGCGCCTGTCTGGCCGATGACATGGGTCTGGGCAAAACCTTGCAGGCACTGGCCGTTCTGCTCGCGCGCGCCGGCGGCGGCGCGGCGCTGGTGGTGGCGCCCACCTCGGTATGCGGCAACTGGCTGGACGAAGCCGGGCGCTTCGCCCCGACCCTTAACTTTCAGTATTACGCCGAAGGCGACCGCGCCGGCAAGCTCGAATCGGCCGCGGCCGGCGACGTCATCCTGGTGTCCTACGGGCTGATGCAGCAGGCGGCGGAAGCGTTCGCCGCGCGCAGCTGGCACACGCTGGTGGTGGATGAAGCCCAGGCCGTCAAAAATGCCCAGGCCAAGCGCTCGCAGGCCCTGTTCGACCTGCCCGCGGATTTTCGCCTGGCCCTGTCCGGTACCCCGGTCGAAAACCGGCTGGCCGAACTTTGGTCCATCATGCGCTTCTGCAATCCGGGGCTGCTGGGCACCCTCACGCGCTTCAACCAGCGCTTCGCCACGCCCATAGAGCGGGACCGCGATCGCGACGCCCAGCACCTGCTGCGCCGTCTGATTGCCCCCTTCGTGCTGCGCCGTACCAAGGCCCAGGTGTTGCAGGAACTGCCGCCCCGCACCGAACTTACCCTGGCCGTGGTCCCGGAAAAAGCCGAAGCCGCCCATTACGAAGCCCTGCGCCGCCAGGCCCTGACGGACGCCGCAAAATCCTTGGCGACGGAATCCGCCGGCCAGGCGCGCTTCAACGTCCTGGCGCAACTTACCCGCCTGCGGCGCGCCGCTTGCGATCCGCGCCTGACCAGCCCGCAACTGGGCATCGCCGGCGCCAAGGTGCAGGCCTTCGCCGAACTTGCCACGGAGCTGTCGGCCAATGGCCACAAGGCCCTGGTGTTCAGCCAGTTCGTCGATTTCCTGACGCTGCTGCGCGAGCCGCTGGACCAGGCCGGCATCCCTTACCAATATCTGGACGGTTCCACGCCGGCCGGCGAGCGCACCAAGCGCGTCCGCGCCTTTCAGAACGGCGAGGGTGACCTGTTCCTGATCAGCCTCAAGGCCGGGGGGTTCGGCCTCAACCTGACCGCCGCCGATTACGTGGTGATCGCCGACCCGTGGTGGAATCCCGCCGCCGAAGACCAGGCCATGGGCCGCGCCCACCGCATCGGCCAGCAACGCCCCGTCACCGTGTATCGCCTGGTGCTGAAGGGCAGCCTGGAGGAACATATCGTCAGCCTGCACGGCGAGAAGCGCGCCCTGGCCGAGGGCATCCTGGCCGAAGGCGAGGGCGCGGTCCTGCCCTCCACCGACGACCTGATGGCACTGATTCGGGGGGCGCAGGCTTAGCCTCGAGCGCTGCGTTTTTGTGGTGGGGGCGGCAACATACCGCGCCCCGATCCGGATTTGCCTGCCCTCCCGGTTTCATTCGTTTGCGCGGCGGGCGTGAGCCGGATGCCGTATCCCGGCGGCGAACGCCGCTTCATCCAGTTCTCCGGCGGCCAGGGCCCGCACGATGCGTACGCACTTGGTGTCCGCCGCCTTCGGTTCGAAATGTTTAACCTACATTCCACAGTTGACTGCTTCGAAAGCTCGATAGCCGCTTGAAAGTGTTGATCGTTTGATGGCTTCACGAGCGCACCTTAGGGGTGAGCCCCGCTACGTACCCGGTGGCACGACGGGCGCGCCGCCTGCCAGTCCGCCAGGACAAGTTGCTCCTCGCGGCAAGGGGGCGGCCATGCGCGTCGTCACGCCTAGGCAGACAACGCGCCCGCCGCACCCTCGGGCGCGTCCAACTGAGGAATGTAGGTTCAAGAGCCGGAAACAATTTGGCTGCGGCGAAAGCTGTGCGCGTGTTGCCCTCCACGAAGGGAGGGCCGTGGCTAACCGAACGTTCGCCACTCGACTCAAATCTTTGCAAGAATGGTCCGCCGGTGTCGGCGAATACCTTGATTTTTCGGGCCACAGACAGGCAAAGGCGCGTGTGGTACAGACCGTGGTTGTGAATGCCGCCCGGGAAGTCGGATAGCGTATGCGGCCCTGTACCTCAAGTGCTTCACACAAGAAGCATGGCATGTTCCAGTCCCCAACGTACGGATGCCAACAGCCGCGTGCCGGCAAGTTGTCCACCGCCGCGCGCGTGGCGCGGGCATGGGGATTACTCAGCCAACCCTGAGCTGCGCTTGGTTTGACTGCGGGTGTGGGAAGTGCGCCGTTGGCGCTTGCGATGCAAGCTTGATGCGCGGCATCGGGTTTGTTAGCGCCGCTGAGTGGGCGGCACTAACTGGCGAGCTGCCAAGGATCGGCCGGCAAATGGCAGGTCTGCGGGAAATCCGCGTCCGGCCCGTGACCCTGCCGGTGCCGCGCAAGCGAGCGCGTGCCTCACATGCAGGCGGATCAGCAGTTGCGGCTCATGAGCTTTTTGAGCCCGGCCGGGTCGATGATGCGCACGTGTTTCTGTTGAACCGAAATCAGCCCGTCGTCCTGGAATCTGGAAAACGTGCGGCTCACGGTTTCGAGCTTGAGGCCCAGGTAAGAGCCGATTTCGTCGCGCGTCATGCGCAGGTGGAATTCGTTCGGGGCGTAGCCGCGCGAGCCAAAGCGCTGCGACAGGTTGAGCAGGAAGGCGGCCAGGCGCTCTTCCGCGCGCATCGTGCCGAGCAGCACCATCACGCCGTGTTCGCGCACGATTTCGCGGCTCATGACCTTGTGGAAGTGGTGTTGCAGGGTGCCGATTTCGCGCGACATGTCTTCCAGCCGGGCGAACGGGATGGGACACACCTCCGAATCTTCCAGCGCGATGGCGTTGCAGGTGTGGTGCTCGGTGCCTATGCCGTCCATGCCCAGGATTTCGCCCGCCATCTGGAAGCCGGTAACTTGCTCGCGGCCGTCTTCGGCGATCACGTCGGTTTTGAAAAAGCCGCTGCGTATCGCGAATATGGCTTCAAACTGTTCGGCCGCGCGATACAGATGGGTGCCGCGCTTGATGCGCCGGCGTGCCCCGACGAGGTCGTCCAGCTTGTGCATTTCGTGCTCGCTGAGCCCCAGCGGCAGGCATAGCTCGCGCAGATTGCATTGCGAACAGGCCACCTTGAGCGTGTGGGTGGTAATCGGAATCATCTGCGCGACGGGTTTCGGGCTCGGCGTCATGTCCTTCCTTGTGTATAAAAGCATCGCCAGTTGACGCATGTCAATCCCCGCCTGCGGATTTCTTGCGATGCTTCCTCATGAATCGCCTATAGTGCCGGAAATGACGATACAAAGCAAAGACTTGGTGTTTGACGCGGGGCTCATACGCCGGTTCGACGTAGCCGGGCCGCGCTACACCTCCTACCCGACGGCGGATCGCTTCGTCGAGGCTTTCGGTGCGGAACAGTCCGCCGCCTGGCTCGGCCGGCGCAACGTGGGCGGCATTACGCGCCCGCTGTCGCTGTACGTGCATATCCCGTTCTGCAACACGATTTGCTACTACTGCGGCTGCAACAAGATCATCACCAAAGATCACGGGCGCTCGGCCAAATACCTGCGCTACGTCGCCAAAGAAGTCGCGCTGCAGGAAGCGGCGCTCGAAGGCAGCCGGGAAGTCGTGCAACTGCATCTGGGCGGCGGCACGCCGACCTTCCTGTCGCACGAAGAAATGCGCGGCCTCATCCAGATGTTGCGCTCGCATTTCGAGTTCCATCCGGACGGGGAATATTCGATCGAGGTCGATCCGCGCAAGGTCGATGAAGCCACCGTGGCCATGCTGGCCGAGGTTGGCTTCAATCGCATGAGTCTGGGCGTGCAGGATTTCGATCCGGCCGTGCAGGCCGCGGTCAATCGCCTGCAGTCCATAGAGGAAACCGCCTCGGTGGTCGAAGCGGCGCGCCGCTACGGTTTCAAGTCGATCAGCGTGGATTTGATTTACGGCCTGCCCAAACAGAACGTGATCAGTTTCAACCGCACGCTGGAAGAGGTGCTGCGTCTTGCGCCGGACCGCGTGGCCATCTACAACTACGCGCACCTGCCGCGCCTGTTCAAGCCGCAGCGGCGCATTCTGGACCAGGATTTGCCGGCGCCGGAAGTGAAACTGCAGTTACTGTCCCTGGCCATACGCCGCCTGGGCGATGCGGGCTTTGCGTTCATCGGCATGGATCACTTCGCGCGCCCCGACGACGAACTTGCCGTGGCGCAGCGGCGCGGCCGGCTGCAGCGCAATTTTCAGGGCTATTCCACCCACGCCGATTGCGATTTGCTGGCGTTCGGCGTGTCGGCGATCGGCAAGGTCGGCCCGACCTATGTGCAGAACTACCGCACGCTGGACGAATATTACGATGCGCTCGACAACGGCCGCCTGCCGGTCATGCGCGGCATAGAGCTCACGGCGGACGACTGCCTGCGCCGCAGCATCATTTCGTCGCTAATGTGCCATTTCGAGCTGTCCATAGAATCGATAGAAATCGCGCATCTGATCGATTTTTCCACGTATTTCGCGCCCGAACTGGCCGAACTGCGCGCCATGGAAGCGGCCGGCCTGTTGCACGTGGATAACCAATGGATCACGGTGTTGCCGCGCGGGCGCCTCTTGGTGCGCGCCATCGCCATGGTGTTCGACCGCTACCTGCGCGCCGACCGCGAGCGCACGCGCTATTCGCGCGTAATCTGATGCGCGCCGCCACCTGCATCGGGCCGGCGTGCCGTCACGGGCGCGCGTAATGGCGGGGTATTTCGCGGTGTTTCTGATTGGCCTGTTGGGCGGCACCCACTGCGTGGGCATGTGCGGCGGCATCGTGTCGGCATTGTCGGTGCGCATGCCGGGCGAGGCGCGCCGCGAGTGGCCGATACAACTCGCCTACAACGGCGGCCGCATCGCGTCCTACACGGCCATCGGCGCCCTGATGGGCTCGGTGGGCAGCCTAGGCCTGCTGCTCAACGACTGGCTGCCGGTGCAGATGGCGCTCTATGTGGGCGCCAACCTCATGATGGTGGCGCTCGGCCTCTACCTGACCGGATTCACGCGTTCGCTCACCTGGCTGGAGCGCATCGGCCACCGCGTGTGGGCGCGCATACAACCGCACACGCGCCGCTACGTGCCGGCCCGCACGCCCGCACAGGCGCTGCCGCTGGGCATGCTGTGGGGCTTCCTGCCCTGCGGCATGGTGTATTCCATGCTCGCCACGGCCCTGGTTTCCGGGTCCGCCGCGCGCGGCGCCGGGCTCATGCTGGCATTCGGGCTGGGCACGCTGCCCAACCTGCTGCTGGCCGGCATGCTGCTCGTGCGCCTGCGCGAATTCGTGCGCAAGCGCGCCGTGCGCCTGGTATCCGGCTGTGTCGTGTTGGGCTTCGGCGTGTTCGGACTGGCCAATGCGGCCACGCTGGGCGGGAGGCTTTGGCAGGGTGTGGTTTGCCACGTCTGAAGCGGTATCGGCCTGAATTTTTTCGCAAGGAGTCATCATGCAATCAACCAGCCTGCGCGTAGACGGCATGCACTGCGGGGGATGCGTCGCCGGTCTGACGCGCGCTTTGCAAGCTTTGCCCGGCGTGGCGGCGGTACAGGTTTCCCTGGCCGAGGCGCGCGCCGACGTAACCCATGACCCCGCCCGCTGCGACCTGGGCAAGTTGCTCGATGCGGTCGCCGCCGCCGGTTACGACGGCAAGCCCTGGAACTGAGTCGGACCGCGCGACGCAAATCCGGGCGCCCGGCGTGGCGTCTGCGTGCATGGACTAGCCTGCCCGAATGAGCCGTTCGGCCTATGGCGTACCCTGCTAAGTTATTGCATCCTCAAACCTGGTGTCATGACATGAGGGTGCAATGGACCGAGCCACGCTACCGCCTTTGGCGGAAAACACCGAGCGGCCCGATGCGCCCTGCGCACCGACAGCGCCGCGCAAGCACCTGTTCAGACTTGACAATTTTCAAACCGCCGGCCGCGAATCCCTGTCCGCTCTGGCGTTCGGGTACGAATGCCATGGCAGGCAGAACGCCGCCGGCGACAACAGCATATTGCTCATCCCCCCGTTCGGCGGCCATGCCCACGTGGCCGGCCGCTACCGCAGCGGCGATACCATTGCGGGCTACCTGGATGGCGTGATCGGTCCGGGCAAGCTTTTCGATACGCGCCGCTACCACGTCATTTGTGCCGACGGCCTGGCAAACATGAATGCCGATTGCCCGGACGTTTGCAGCACCGGCCCGTCCAGCATCGACGCGCTTACCGGGCAAACATACGGTGCCGCGTTTCCCTGCCTGTCGGTGCAGGACATGGTTGCTGTCCAGCACGCACTGCTGCGCCAGTTGGGCGTGACGAAATTGCACGCCGTAGTCGGTGGCGGCCTGGCCTCGGCGCAGGCGCTGGACTGGGCGGCCGCGCACCCGGACATGGTGGAGCGGGTCATCGCGCCGGCGCCCATCGGCCTGCTGCCGGAACGCTACCTCGTGAACCGGCTCGGCTCGTGGCTGGTGCCGGTGTTGTCCGATGCCTTTCCGCTGCGGAATTTCCGGCGCGCCTGCCCGCCGCAGAGCCATACAGGGCTGGTGGCGGCGTTGCAGCGTATTGCCAATTGCGTGCGCGATTGTTCGGCGAGCGGTATGTCCTATCACGCGCTGCAGGCGCCGCCAATTGAACTTCAGGCGCCCGAGCGCGACTTCCTGCTGCACCTGGCTTTCGGTAATTCCGCAACGCGCTTCGAAAATGTCGATCCGCTGGCTTTCTGCTATCAGGTTCGCGCCTATCAAACCTGGCGCTGCGGGCGGCCCTTGCCGCTTGCCGATGCATGCCGGCACATGCGCGCCCGCATGTTGTTCCTTACCTTGACGAGCGACCTGTTCGCACGCGCACACTGTGTGGATACGGCCGTTGCCGAATTGCGCGCGCACGGCGTGTGTGTCGATAGTGCGCGCATGGACGAGGAGGGCGGCCACCTGGCCTGGGAAAGCTGTTTCACCCGGCAGGCCGACCTGATCGCGTCGTTTCTGGCGGACTGAGGAAGGCCTGCGAACGTGGCGGCCGGCTCGGGTCGCCCGATCCGGTCGCGCACAGGTGCTTGCCGGCGCGCAGGTATTCAAGCTGCACGAATGTTTCATTAGTTTCTTGGCGTGATGCCCGGCAGCGAATCAGAACGCCGCGTGCCCGCGCCAGGCGGCGTTGCGCAAATGCGGGTGGCGAATCAATATACGGCAGGCCGGCGCCCGCATGCGCGCGCGTGAAATAATCACGCTGCGTCCCAGCCGTGGAACTGGCGTCAGTTGGTTCTGCGTGATACAGTGCACGCGCTGTACCGATTGAACCCCGCGCGCTGGCGAGTCAACATTAGTTTCCGCGGGGAAGGGCAAATCCGGCGAAAGCCGGAGACGCAAAACCATGGACCTAAAGCGCACGCTGCGCAATGGCCGCCAGGTTGCCAATCGACTAGCCTTGCCGCTCGTTCGGGCGAGGTGTCGCAACCCCGCCAACGCTGCGTGTGCCCATTTCCCTTGATCGGGGAGGATAGTATGGGCACTCACAACACCCCCGCCACCGGCGCGCCACGCACGCGCAAAATCGCAAGCTTGTTGCTGGCCGGCGCTGCACTGGTGGTATCCGTGCTGCCGGATGCCGATGCCCAGGAGCGCGTTCCACACCGGCAAAAACCGGCGTTTCCACAGGTAAAACTCGACCGCCACGTACGCGGCGACGAGGCCGTCGGCGCGCTCGGCAACAATCTGGCCGCGGTCGCCGACTGGTACGGCATGACGCCGCAAACTTTCGCCGCCATGTTGCGCGCCGACCGCCACGCGCGCCTCGACAAATCGGGCCGCCTGCATTTCGTCGATGAACTAACCGTGCCGCAGGGCGGTGCCAATGCTGTCGGCGGTTCGCTCAACGCCACCGGCGCCCTGCTGCCGCTGGACCAGACTTTTCTGTTGCACAGCCGGCCCGGCGCGAAGCGCGTGATTTACCTCGATTTTCGAGGTGGCACGCTGACCGGCACGGCCTGGAATGCGAGCTACGGCATCACCAGCATCGACGCGCCGGCGTTCGACCTGGACGGCAATACTGCCAGCTTCAATGACACCGAGCTGGGCCGCATCCAGTACATATGGCAGCGCGTGGCCGAAGATTACGCGCCGTTCGACGTGGACGTGACCACCGAGCCGCCGCCCGCCGACGCCATCAGGCGCGCGAGCAGCAGCGACGACAGCTTCGGCACGCGCGTGCTCATCACCAAGGATTTTACGGCTGCGACCAGTTCCCCTTGCGGTTGCGGCGGCATTGCCTACGTGGGCATATTCGACGACGTGGGCGATTACTACAAACCCGCCCTGGTGTTCTACAACCAGCTTGGCGCGGGCAATGAAAAATACGTCGCCGAAGCCATTTCGCACGAAGCTGGCCACAACGTCGGGCTGTCGCACGACGGCTATAACGATGGCGTGACTTCCCAGGGTTATTACGCCGGCCACGGCAGTGGCGCAACCGGCTGGGCGCCCATCATGGGCGTGGGCTATTACAAGGAACTCACGCAATGGAGCAAGGGTGAATATCCTTACGCGACGCAAACGCAGGACGATTTGGCCGTCATACAGGCCACGGGTGTGCCGCTGCGCGCCGATGACCACGGCGACACGCCGGCCGCCGCCACGCCGCTCGATTACGTCGCCACCGGCAGCACCGGCAGCATCAGCGGCAGCGGGGTGATAGGCACGCGTACCGACGTGGATTACTTCAGCTTCTACGCCGGCGCCGGATCGGCCACGATCAACGTCTCGCCGGTTGCGCGCGGCGCCAATCTGGACATCCAGGCCACGCTGTACGATGCATATGGCAACCAGCTCGCGCTCGTCAATCCTTCCGCCACGCTGAATGCGAGCATCGCGGTCACGTTGCCCGCGGCCGGCACCTACTATCTGAAGGTCGATGGCGTAGGCAAGGGCGATCTGACCACGGGCTATTCGGACTACGCAAGCCTGGGTAATTATTTCGTGAGCGGCAGCGTGCCGGGGTCGGACAATTTGCCGCCCACGGCGGCGGCATCGGCTACGTCCGTGAGCGGCACGACCCCGCTGGCGGTGAATTTTTCGAGTGCCGGCTCGAGCGATCCGGAAGGCGGCGCGCTTACTTACGACTGGGATTTCGGCGACGGCAGCGCACACTCCAGCGCCGCCAACCCGTCCCACACCTATACCGCCGCGGGCACTTTCGTCGCGACCCTGGTGGTGACCGATGCGCTGGGCGCGCGTGCCAGCGCGCAGGTCACGGTCACCGCGACCGCGCCGCCGCCGGCCCTGCACGTCAAGTCCATCACCATCACGCTCGCCACCAACGCCAAAAAGGGCGGCCAGGCGACCGCCAAAGTTACCGTGGTCGATGCAAAAGGCGTGGCTGTGAGCAGTGCAACGGTGAGCGGCACCTGGAGCGGCGTGGTGAGCGGCAGCAGTTCCGTGCTCACCAATTCCAGCGGCGTCGCGAGTTCGGCCTCGGCCTGGACTAAAACGCGCGGCACGCTGACCTACACGGTCACCGGCATTGCGCGCTCGGGCTATGTGTATAACAGCGCGCAAAACGCCGCGACCAGCGTATCGATTACCTACTGAACACGTACTGAACAATAAGCCGACGTATCTTGAGGCCGGGGCAACCCGGCCTATTTTTTTACCGGCGCGCCGCCCTGCGCTAGCGGTGCGCGCACGGCCGGCCGCCTCAGCGGCCGCCGTGCCTGGCCCAGGAATCCTTGAGCGTGACGGTCAGGTTGAATACCGGCGCCTGTTCCCGGCTATCCACGCGATCGGCCACGAAATAGCCGTGGCGCTCGAACTGGAAGCGATCTTCGGGCCGCGCCTCGCGCAGCGCCGGTTCCAGCATGGCGGTAATTTCGCGGCGCGAAGCGGGATTGAGGTCATCCAGAAAATTGTGTTCCGGATTGCCGTCCTCGACATGCAGCTTGCCCGAGTCGTCTTCGCTCGCGACCCAGCCGCGGCCCTTGGCGGAGCCCGGAAACGGGTGGCCGAACAGCCTGTCGTACAGGCGCACCGGCGCCGCGCAGGCGTGTTCGCGGCTTACCCAGTGCAGATTGCCCTTCACCTTGTAATTGTCGGCACCCGGCGTGCCCGAACGCGAGTCGGGAAAATATTCGCAATGCACGGCCACCACCTTG
>JAEUNN010000927.1 GCA_016791085.1 Rhodocyclaceae bacterium
GCTCGCGCAAACTGTCAATGACGGTCTGCGCTTCGGGCCGCAGCGAAGGCTGAAGCTCCACACAACCTATCAGTTCGCGGTCGACTGCCACCATCACGACGGAGTGGCCACTGACCTGGCAAACCGCGCTGAGCGCTTGTATTTGCGCGGGTAGGTCCAGCCCTTCGCGCTGCATGAAGCGCGCGCTGCCCACGCGCACCAGGGGATGATCGGCATGATCGTTGCTGCCGGCGAGGCGCACGCGTATGCCATAGCCGACTTCGTAGTGGGCGTCATCGACCACCGGCAAGGCCAGGCCCTGCTCTGCGGCGGCCGCAAGGATTGCGCGCGCGATCGGGTGCGACTGGCGGGCTTCGGCGGCGGCCGCCAAAGTGAGCACCACCTGTTCGTCGAGGTGGTTGAATACATGCACCTTCGCGACCTTGGGCTGTTCCATGGTCAGGGTGCCGGTCTTGTCGAACACCACGGTGTCGACTTTGCCGAGGTTTTCCAGTGATTTGGCTTCTTTGACCAGAATGCGGCGGCGCGCGGCGATGTTCAGATAGTTGAGCATGGCCAGCGAGCCGGACAGGTAGGACGCCGTGGTGGTATTCGCCCCGATCAGACATACCGCGCCATCGACACCCAGGAAAGGCATGCTTGCGAGGCTTGCGAGCAACGTGGGCACCGCCAGCCGGTCGGCCGCAGCGACTGCGCTGACCGCTGGCGGACGCGTGTTCTGAGCCGTGCGGTTGAGAATTGCGGCGATCTGGCCGGCAGTGGTTTCGGCGCTGGTTTTTTCGACCGCCACGTCCAGTCGGCCGGAAATGAGCAGCGTCGAGGCCAGCACGGCGTCCCCGGCAGATTTTTCCACCGGCTGCGATTCGCCGGTCAGCATGTGCTGATCCACTGCCGCTTCGCCTGCGATCACACTGCCATCGACCGGTATGACTTGTCCCGCGCGTACGACCAGCACGTCACCCACGCGCAATTCGGCAAACGGGATTTCCAGTTCCTGGCCATCCACGCGCACCCACACGCTGTCGGGCTGCAGCTGAAACAAGGCGACCAGATTGTTGCGCGACTGGTTTTCCCCGATCGCCCGCGCCTTCAACATAAGTCCGTACAACACGGCGCCCAGGGCACCGGCCGAGGCATAGCCGCCGAGCCAAAGGTAGAGGCTATACACGCAGATCAGATGCACCGCGCCCAGCCGTTTGTTGGCTTTCCACTCGCGCCAGGCGTGCGGATATTTGGCGCTGGACGCCATGAGCCCGACCACGATGGCCAGCGAGGTGGCCGGCGCATACACCAGACTTCCGGTCAGGGCCAGGCCGAATGCCGCCGCCCCCATGCCCAGGCGCCGATTGGCCATGCGCTCTTCCGGGCGCAGTACCGCGCCTTCGTCGTTAAGCATGGACTGCAGTTCGGAGCGCGCCGCATTGCCCAGCACGGGGTCGACGTGTTCCTTGAACAGTTGCTGGTAGCGTTCGTCCAGCCGCGCCAGCCGCTGTGCCGCCTGCGCCTTGAGGCGCTGCAGTGTGGGCTTGTACTGATGATCGATCGCCTTCAGGCGCGGCGTAAGCACACGCTTGATCGGCTCGATCGCCGGCTCCGAGTTTTTCTGCAGCAACGCAAACTGCGCCTGTACCTCCTGCCTCAGTTCGCGCGCCAGGGGTTCCAGCTTTTGCTCGACGGTGGAATGCAAGTCGCGCTTCAGTTCTTCGATCGCAGGCCGCATGCTGGCCTCGAACGACGTCAGTCCCGACTTGATTTCGGCACGCACTTCACGCTGGAATTCCTGAAACCGGGGTTCGAACGCGACTCCCATGTCGATCAGCTGCGACTGCAAGGCAGCACCCAGTTCCTGCAGCGTACGCCGTGCCCGTTCCGCCTTGCCGCGCAGTGGCGTATCTGGCGCGAACGGGCCGCCGTCATTGAATATCGACGCGAACGAAATCACCGCGGGCTTTCGGATATCAAAGGGGGTAGTGTCGGCAGCGCAGGAAACTAGTTGGCGTGCGCGCGCGCCGGTTCGGCTCCAGCACGCGGCGCCAAAGCAGCACTCGCGGCCGCCGGTCGCGTGTCGGCGACGGCCGGAAAGCGGCGATAGACCCATTCGAATAGCGGCGTCGCCATAAGCGTGGTTATGATGGCCATGATCACCATGACCGTGAACATGAGCGGCGTAACCACGCCACGCTCCAGGCCGATATTCAGAATGATCAGTTCCATGAGACCGCGCGCATTCATGAGGCTGCCTATGGCCAGCGCGTCACGCTGCGGAACGCCGGACAGCCTCGCGGCACCCCAGCAGGCCACGCCCTTGCCGACGCAGGCAGCCAACAGTACTCCCAGCACCACCAGCCACAGAAATACCGAATCGACCAGCGTTATGCGGGTATTGAGGCCCGAGTAAATGAAGAACAATGGCAGCAGGAAAGTAGTGACAAGCGGGCCGATCTGGCGCTGAATTTCGTCCGCAAAACGCCCGCGCGGCATGGCGGCACCCATGATGAACGCTCCGAATACGGCGAAAATTCCGATCCGGTCGGTGTACCAGGCGCCCAGCATGGTGCATATGAGTGTCACGGCAAGCACGGTGGGCGTCACGCCGCCTGCGCGCTCGGTGAGCCGCCCCAGTAGCGCCAGACACCTGCGTCCTACGCTCAGCACCACCAGACAATAAAGTGCACCGCCGCCCAACGCAAGGATGGCGATGTTGGCGTTTCCCGTGAAGCTTGCCAGCACCAGCGCAAGTACGCACCAGGCGGCACCGTCGTCGATGGACCCGGCCGCAAGCGCCAGTGTCCCTTGCGGCGTACCGGCCAGCCCTCTTTCGTAAATGATGCGCGCCAGCATGGGAAACGCCGTGATCGCCATGGATGCGCCAGTAAAAAACATAGCCTCCCAGGCAACGACGTTGGGAGCGAAAAAGCCACCCTCGTTGATGAGGTAGTAACCCAGCATGGCGCCCAGTAGCAACGGCACAAATATCCCCGACAACGATACCGCGGCCGCACTTTTGACACGGTCGCGTATCAGATCGAGATCGAATTCCAGCCCCACCAGGAACATGTACAGCACCAGCCCCACCTGACTTACGGCAAACAATATCGGCTTGCACGCGGGTGGAAACAGGTACGACTGCAGTTCCGGAGCGAACAGGCCCAGCAGAGACGGACCCATCATGACGCCGGCTATCATTTCGGCCACGACCTGGGGCTGCCCGAAGTGCTTCGCGACCCATCCGACCATGCGGCAGACGGCCAGAATGAACGCCAGCTGCAGGAAAAATAAAACTGAAAGCTCAAACGGCGTCACTTCGAGATCTCTCCAATCCATGGTCGTCCGATGCACCCGC
>JAEUNN010000935.1 GCA_016791085.1 Rhodocyclaceae bacterium
ATCGTGGCGTCCACGGCCGCCATGTCGGTGCTGCTGCACGAAGGCATAGGCGACACCATACGCGTATCGCTGACGCCCGAGCCCAATGGCAGCCGCAGCCAGGAAGTCATCGTGGCGCAGGAAATGCTGCAAAGCATGGGCTTGCGCGCCTTCACGCCCATGGTGGCGGCCTGTCCGGGCTGCGGCCGCACCAGTTCGACGTTCTTTCAGGAATTGGCGGCCGACGTGCAGTCCTATGTGCGCCGCATGATGCCGCAATGGCGCGAACAGTACGATGGCGTCGAGCGCATGACGCTGGCCGTGATGGGCTGCGTGGTGAATGGCCCGGGCGAAAGCAAGCACGCCAACATAGGCATATCCCTGCCGGGCACGGGCGAGGTACCGGTCGCGCCGGTGTTCGAGGACGGCCAGAAAACCGTGACGCTCAAGGGCGATTACATCGCCGACGAATTTCGCGCCATCATCGACGCCTATGTCGCGCGCACTTACGCGCGCAAAACCGCGCCGCACGCCTGAGCTTGCGGCACCTTTTTTGACTTCGGCCACACATTCCGACAGAACAGCGCGCGCCCGCAGCGAACGCGCCGCGTAAAAAAATCATGAGCAAAATCATCCAGGCCGTGCGCGGCATGAAAGACATACTGCCCGACGAGGCGGAACGCTGGGAAGCGTTCGAAACTCTGGTGCGGGACTGGCTGCGCGGCTATGGCTACCGCCCGATACGCATGCCTCTGATCGAGCCGACCCCGCTGTTCAAGCGCGCCATCGGCGAAGTGACCGACATCGTCGAAAAGGAAATGTACACCTTCGGCGATGCCGACGAGTCGCTCACGCTGCGGCCGGAAGGCACGGCATCCTGCGTGCGCGCGGTGCTCGAGCAGAATTTGCTCTATGACGGCCCGAAACGACTGTGGTACATGGGCCCCATGTTCCGCCGCGAGCGGCCGCAAAAAGGCCGCTACCGCCAGTTCTACCAGGTCGGCGTGGAGGCCCTGGGTTATGCCGATGCGGCCATGGACGCGGAACTTATCGTGATGGGGCAGCGCCTCTGGGATGACCTCGACATACACGGCGTGAAGCTCGAAATCAATTCGCTGGGTGCGCCCGAAGAGCGCGCGCGGCACCGCGTCGATCTGGTCGCTTATCTGGAAAAACAGGTCGAACGCCTGGATGAGGATTCCCGGCGCCGCCTGGGTTCCAACCCGCTGCGCATACTCGACACCAAAAACCCGCACATGCAGGAATTGGTGGAGGCCGCGCCGCGCCTGATCGACTACCTGGGCGAGGCGTCGCTGGCGCATTTCGAAACCGTGCAGCAGCTGTTGCGCGACGCCGGCATCCCGCACCGCATCAATCCGCGCCTAGTGCGCGGGCTCGACTATTACAATCGCACCGTGTTCGAGTGGGTGACCGAGCGCCTGGGCGCGCAGGGCACGATATGCGCAGGCGGGCGCTATGACGGACTGTTCGAACAACTGGGCGGCAAGCCGCAGCCGGCGGCAGGTTTTGCGCTGGGTGTGGAGCGCGTGCTGGCGCTGTGGGACGAAGCCCAGGCCGCCGCGCTGATCGAGTCGCCCGACCTGTATGTGGTGCACGACGGCAGTCAGGCCGCGCGCGTGGCATTTGCGGTGGCGGAAGAAATGCGCGATGCCGGATTCGCCGTGCAGCTGCATGCCGGCGGCGGCAATTTCAAGGCGCA
>JAEUNN010000951.1 GCA_016791085.1 Rhodocyclaceae bacterium
AGGTATGAAAGCGCCTCTTTCGATTGATCGAAGGGGAATACTTTGTCGATCACCGGCCGGAGGTGGCCGGCGTCGAGCAGTCTGGCGATTTCCGCGAGTTGGCGGCCGTCGGGACGCACGAACAGGAATGAATACCCGACACCCCGTTGCCTGGCCTGGCGATTGATCCTGCCGCTCATCAGCCAGAACACGAAGGTCATGAAGAGGCCCATTCCCCTGGCTCGGGCAAAGCCCGGGTCAGGTGGTCCGACGAGGGAAACGACGCTGCTCCCAGGTTTCAGAATGCGCAGGGCTTTCTCGACGCCATCGCCCTTGACCGTACCCAGCGCAGCATCGTAATCCTGCAGCACATCCTCGAATTCCTGCTTCCTGTAATCGACCACCTCGTCGGCGCCCAGGCTCCGCACCAGTCCTATGTTGCCCGTGCTGGTGGTGGTCGCCACCCTCGCGCCCAGGTGTTTTGCGAGCTGGATCGCGAACGTTCCTATGCCTCCGGCACCGGCGGGAATGAACACCTTCTGGCCGGGCTTGATGCGCGCCCGCTCCGTGAGCGCTTGCCAGGAAGTCAGTCCGACCATGGGGACCGATGCGGCTTGAACGAAGTCCAGATTTGCCGGCTTGATCGCAGCAGCGCTCTCGGGGACGACGGCAAATTCGGCGAGCGCTCCCTTGCCCAGGTCGAAGACGCTTGCGAAGACAGCATCGCCCGGCTTGAACCGCGTCACGCGGCTGCCCACGTCCACCACGACACCCGCCAGGTCACTGCCCATGGTCGCCGGCAGGTCAAAGCGGAGGATGGGCTTGAACATCCCTTTCGGAATCATGCAGTCGATGGCATTCAATCCGGCGGCGTGGACCTGGACGAGAATTTCATCCGGCGTGAGCGTTGGCCGGGGAATGTCGGCGAATGCGAGCGCTTCGGACCCACCGTAACGTTTCAGAATCAGGGCTTTCATCGTTTCATCCCGGGTTCTTGTCAGACATCGAGCCGCATGTCCTTGCGGATCCCGGCATCGACCATGGCAGCCGGCGCGAATCTGCGTAGCAGGCGCAGGCGGCCCGCAAGTTTTCCCGCCGTGTACCGGAGCTTCGGGAGGACCGCGCTGGCCGCTTCCAGCACGACCTCGGCCACCACGGCGGGATGGTCTCCGGACTCGACAAGGTGTTTCATCATCCTCGCAAAGCTCGTCCGGGCATCGCGATATTCCTCAAGCTTGGCGTCGGCTTCCAGCGCGTTGGCGTCGAACCGGGTATGCGTGTAGGCAGGCTCGATTACGACAACCCGTATCCCCCTGGTACGCAGTTCATGGTCCAGCGATTCGGAATAGCCCGCGACCGCGTGCTTGGTTGCGGCATAGAGCGCCATGTACGGCGCGGGCAGAAAACCCAGCACGGAGCCGATGTTGATGATGCGACCGCGGCCCTGGCGCCGCATGTGCGGTACGACGGCACGGGTCATCCGTACGAGCCCGAAGAAATTCGTCTCGAAAACCGCGCGGGCCTGTTCGATGGAGCTTTCTTCCGCACCGGCAGGGGCGACACTGAATCCGGCGTTATTCACCAGCAGGTCGATACGGCCGTGAATACGCAGTACCTCGGAAAACGCGGCTTCAACGGATTCGTCGCTGGTCACGTCGAGCGGCAGCATCGTGAATGATCGGCTGTCCGCCTCGTTGGCGCGCCTGCTGGTACCAAACACCGTGTAGCCGGCCTCGGCCAGCCGCTCGGCCGTTGCTTCGCCTATGCCTGACGAGGCGCCGGTGACAAGAGCTATCTTATTCTTCACGGCGCGGGAAATTTCTTCGCTCATATCCGTCTCCAGAAGTCTGGTCCGTTGCGGGGGAACCATAAGGCGGTCACAATTAGATGATGCTCATCATCATTCCCGTTAGATTACACTTGTAATCTATACTGTCAACACTTTTCTCATACGGCGAGGTGAGAGCCATGCGGGTCAGCAGGGAACAGGCGGCGCAAAACCGCGAGCGCATCGTCGAGGTCGCAGCGAAACTCTTTCGCGAACGCGGTTTCGACGGTATCGGTGTGGTCGATCTGATGAAGTGCGCCGGCCTCACCCACGGGGGCTTTTACGGGCATTTCGCGTCCAAGGAGGACTTGATGGCGCAGGCCTGCACGCGCGCACTGGAAGGTTCGCTGGCCAGCTTGCAAGAGTTGGCGGAACGTAGCGGCGAGAACAGACTGGCGGCCGTTGCGTCCGCGTATCTGTCTCCTGCGCACCGTGATCACCCTGGCGACGGATGCGTGTTGGCTGCTCTGGGGGCTGAAGCCGCGCGCCATGGCTCGCCGGTGCGCAACGCCTTCACCCGGGGCGTACGATCCGC
>JAEUNN010001005.1 GCA_016791085.1 Rhodocyclaceae bacterium
CGCTGCAGTTCCGACTCGAGCAACTGCATCTGTGTGTAAGTGGCCCGATCTATATCGATGGAGGTCGACTCGACCGCGTTGGGCTCTCCCCCGCTGGCCTGTTCGTATTCGCGAAACTCCAGCATGAAAAAGGTGCTGGAGGACGCTTTGTCGAATAAGGGATGTACATCCAGGTCGATGTCGCGGCCCAGGCCATCGCCGCGCACGTGGATGCCATGGAAGGACACGCGCGAATTTTGCTGCTTGGCATTGCGCAGCGCCGTCATGCAGGCGATGCGCAAGTGCCCTTCGAGCATGTTCAGGATGTCTGCGTTGATCTTCCCGGTAGGCGGACGCAACAGGCGCGATGCGTCGCCGAACACATGGACCGCTTCGTTGCGGTCATTGACCAGAATGCCGGACGGCACATAGTGCGCCAACAATGCGTCATAGGCACGGCCCAAACGCAGTTCGCCGGCACTTTGCAGGCTGCGCGAGGGACGTGACGACTCGTAGGTGAGCGGCTGCCGCAAATCATTCAGCAGACGGTTTTCGCGCAACTTGCGGAACAGTTTCCAGTGCCGGTCCAGCGTGTCGAACTCGGCGCCGAGGTCACCCAGCCCTTCGCTCGCGCCCAGCATGAGGTAAGCGCTTACCTTGAGGGCAAAATGGAAGGACGCGATAGCCCGCGTCTGCGCCGCGTTTTCGAGGTAAATCAGGAGATTGCGGCAGCTCACCAGATCGATGCGGGTGAACGGCGGATCCTTCAACAGGTTGTGCTCGGAAAAAATCAGGGCCTTGCGCAGATTTGCCGTGACGCGGTAGCTGCGGTCGCTCTGCTCGATGAAATACTTTTCCCGCAATTCGGGCGCAATTTCCGTAAAGCTGGTTTCCGGATAAACGCCTTCCGCAGCGGTTTGCAGCGACTCCCGGTGCAGATCGGTGGCAAGTATCTTGATACGCACGGGTCGCCCGCGCTGTTCGAAACACTCCAGGAAAATGATGGCGATCGAATACGCTTCTTCACCGGTCGAACACCCGCATACCCAGATGCGCACTTCTTCGTCGGCCGGAACGCGCTCGAGAATTTTCGGCGCAATCTGCTCGCGCAGCACGGCGAATGCTTCCGGGTCACGGAAAAAGCGTGTGACGCCGATCAGCAAATCTTTGTAAAGCAGGTCCAGTTCGCCCGCATCGGCCGCCACGCGACGGCCATATTCCTCGAGCGTGATGTGTTCCGGATGCAGTGCCACACGACGCTCGATACGGCGCAATATGGTGCCCGGCTTGTAAAAGTTGAAATCGATGTCGTAGGCGGAACGCAACTGGTGCAGGATCGCCGGAATTCCTTCGCCCGGCTCTGCTTCGCTCGTCACCCCGCGAAATGCCGGACTCAGGCGCCGGTTTTCCGCGTAGGCCTTGAGTGCGGCCGGCATTTCTTCAGGCGCCAGCACGGCATCGACACAACCGGTTTCGATCGCGCTGCGTGGCATGCCATCGAAGCGGCAGGTCTGTTCGCTTTGCGCCAGCACGAGCCCGCCGGCCTCGCGTACGTCCATCACGCCGGCGCTGCCGTCGGAGCCGGTACCGGACAATACGATCGCAATGGCCTTTTCGCCCCACTCGGCGGCCAGCGACCGGAAAAACAGGCTGATCGGCATGCTCAATTGCTTGCCGGTCGGTCGATCATAGGCGATCAGGCGATTACCCTCGATCACCATGTCTTTTTTCGGCGTGAGCAAATAGATGGTGTTGGGCTGCAACTCGACGTTATCCAGCACCGGCACGGCCGGCATGGGCGTGAAGCGCTCCAGCAATTCCTTCATGAGGCTTTTGAAATCCGGCGACAGGTGCTGCAGCACCACGAATGCCATGCCGGAATCGGCCGGCAGCGCGCCGAACAGCCTTTCCATGGCCTCCAGCCCACCCGCCGAGGCGCCTATGCCCACCACATAGGAGGGCGGATGCGACACAAGTTCTGACTCCGGGTAGGGCGAACCAGCAAGGCTTGCACCGGCGCGTGCGTCGACTGCCGGTGTGGGCAGGTCCGTCGCGGTGGCCGCCAAATCCGCCGCACACGCCGCATCTCCACTGTCCGTGGCCGGCGCTGCGAAAGCGCCATCCACGACAGGACTTTGATCGTCACCCTCTAACTCGTTTGCCACAAATTTCTCCGACGGCTACACCTGACATTCAACCCTGGGGCGGGCAGCGCAAACACCGCAGCATGCCGCGTTGCGCAAATTTCTGCGATAGCGCACGATGGTGCGCCGTGCCCTGCCCGGCGCCGAGCGGCACGCGGCGCTGCGTGCTACGCCACCGCGGGCGCGGCGCACGGCACCGAGGCCAGGCATGCTAGTTCACATTTACGCATTTGAATACCTGGAATTGAGGATGGCATCGCGTGGGTTTCCAGTTTCGGACGCATCTGGCACATGGCCGGAGCCGTGTACCGGCTCGCGCGCAAGGCCTTGCGACACCACGGACACAACCCGGCAAGCGGCACGGGCCGATCTTGCCATCGCGCGTTTTTCCATGCAACGCTTGGGTTAGCCGTGGCTGCAGCGGCACGCTGGGTGAGCCGAAACGCCGCCTGGCGCCGCGGCAGCATACCGCATTGCGCCCGCCGCGCGAGCCGTCAGGCCCTCCCCTCGCAAACCTGCGCCGGCCATCGAGCGCGACGCAAACACCCGGCTTCAGGAGGCGCGCTGCAGGCGTACCAGCAGTGCGTCGAACTCCTGGCTGGCCTGCTCGCCACGCTCACACAGGGCGCGCACGTGCAGCAACAGGTTTTCCAGAATCACGCGGCTCGCCGTAGCCAGCAGTATGGCTTCGCGATCTTCACTGGACAATTGCTGGGACACCAGCATTGCACGCAGTTCGGCAAGGTGCACGGCCACCAGATTGCGTGCCGAACGCCCATCCACGGGCAGGGCCCCAAAATCGACAGGGTCTTCCGACTCTATCTCTTCCAGCAGGGCAAGAATCGTGAGCGGTGTGATCGTCGACATCTCGGACGCTCCATGACCCCCGGATGACGGGTGCCTGGATTGAGCATAGACCGCCGGCCGCACCGTC
>JAEUNN010001009.1 GCA_016791085.1 Rhodocyclaceae bacterium
CGCTGGGCGCTGACCGGGCCGCAGGGTGTCGAGGCCGTGCGCGTGCATGGGCGCATGTCGTCCAACAACGGCGAAATCGTGCGCGCCTGGGGCCTGGCCGGGCACGGCATCATGCTGCGCTCGCTATGGGATATCGCCGCCGCGCTGGCGCGCGGCGAACTTGTGCGCGTGCTGCCGCAATACGCGCAGGAGGCCGACATCTGGGCGGCCTATCCGACGCGGCTCAGCAGCTCCGCAAAAGTGCGCGCCTGTGTGGAATTCCTTGCGGCGCGCCTGGCGCGCGAAAATTGGGCGGGGAATGCATGGCCGCCGGACGCCAAGCCGGATTGACTCCCCCAGCTTGCGCTACACGCCGGTTTCCCCGCCGCGCGCCGTAGCGCCGTTGGGCGGATAAGCCCCGTAGGGCGGATAAGCCGAAGGCGCAATCCGCCGCATGGGGCCGCGAGAAAGCGCCATGCCTGAGAAACTTAATCAGGCGTTTTGCGCAGACTAAACTATGCATCGCGTCACGCAATCAAAATTCCTTCCTACGAAACTTGCCCGCCACCATGCGGCGGAATGCGCTGCGCTTTTCCGCCCTACGCGGGCTGGGCTGGCTGCGAACCCCACCCGGGCTGCGAACGGCATCCCGTAGGTTGGGGTGAGCCTGTGAATCTCAACATTCGCGCCGCCCGGCGCGTTATGTCGAGCAGACGCCCCAATGTTTTGGTTCCCGCGTCACCAAAACTTACGAACTTCGAAATCCAAACATACGAAGATCAAAATTCACCCACACCACGAAGTTAATGAAAGATTTAAATAGGACGTGATGCAGAAGCTTAGAGCGTACTGGCGAGACGGAAACCCGAATCGTCGTTGCGGTTCGTCGGCTCGTTCCTGTTGCGGTACGCGGCGCGGGCGTTCTCCGGTTTGGTGTTCCAGGCGCCACCGCGCACAACGCGCCGACCACGAGGGCTCCGTCAGGCTTCGCAACAGGACGGATGGAACTACCCGCCTTTGAACATGGCATGGCGCAAGCGCCAGCCATCGGCATGCGCCGCGTGCGCGATCCAGGCGCCCACGCGTTGTTCGATCTGTTCCCGGCTCACGCTGCCGGCGCGCCAGCGGTCGCGCAAGCCACGCAGCCGGTTGCGAAAGCGGCGCACATTGTCCTCCGGCAGCCGGCGGCGCCCGCCGCGCATAAGTACCAGACCCATAAATTCGGCCGGGTGGGCGCTCGGCTGGATGAAGGTTTTGCGCCGGTGCAGCAACAGGCGCCGTCCCGCCAGATAGTTCGCAAGCGCCTGCCGCCACTCGCCCAGCCGCGCCGGATCGTCATGGAACAGCGCGAAATCGTCGACGTAGCGCAGGTAGGGCGCACGCAGCACTTCCTTGACGTAATGGTCGAGACCATCCAGGTATATGTTGGCGTACAACCGGCTGGTCGGATTGCCGATCCGCAGCGCGCGCCGCCGCGCCGCCGGGGTGAATAGGTCGTCGCCGGGAAAATATGCGTCGACCGGTTCCTGCGCATTGGAAGCGTCGATGATCGCGTCGATCAGCCACAAGGTTCTGGTGGACACGCAAAAAGCCCGCGAGAAATTCTTTCGGCTAGTTCATGAGTACGGTCGTTCTGACTGCACCGCGGGCCTGCGGGCTGGGCTCGCAGATTTTCCGGCGGCTTGCGCGCGGCGCTCGTGTGGCGGTCGGCAGCGCTCCGCGTCGCGGCGGACCCGCCGGGCCGGGCCGCGTTTGTCGATTTCGCGTAAAAATTCGTGTTTCGCGCCGGCACGCCGCCGGCTTGCGCGGGGGACCGCGCGTTTTTGACGAGGATGGCAAGTGGATAGACGCATATGGATGGCCTGCGCGGCCTGGCTGGTCGCGGTGCCAGGGCTGATCGCGGCGGACGCGCGCGCCTGGGGGGGCGATGGCCACGCCATCGTGGCGCTGGTGGCCGAGCATCATCTCGAACCCGGCGTGCGCACCAAGGTGCAGGCCATGCTCGCCAAGGACCGCTCCGGCCTGACCGGCCGCGATATCGCGGCGCAGGCGGAGTGGGCCGACCGCTACCGCGATTCGGACCGCGACGGCACGCGCGAGCGCTATGAACAGACGCGGCGCTGGCATTTCGTGAATCTGGAACTTGCCCGCCCCAGGCTGGCC
>JAEUNN010001041.1 GCA_016791085.1 Rhodocyclaceae bacterium
GACGCCCATTCCTTGCCGTTCAGGCGCTCCTTGAGCACCAGCATGCCCAGCAGCACGTTTACGAGCGGCGTCAGAAAATAGCCCAGGCTGGCCGCAATCACGTAATGCTGATCCACGGCCCACAGGAATACCAGCCAGTTCAGGCCCACCAGCAGGGCCGCCACGAACAGCCGCAATAAAAAGCCCGAGCGGCGCGCGGCAGTGAGCGGCAGCGCCCACTGCCGGCGCAGGGTGAGCACCGCGCTCACGAACACACAGCCCCAGAACGCGCGATTGCACAGCAGGTCGGCCGGCGCCACATGCCCGATTTGCCGGAAAAACAGCGGAAAAAAGCCCCACATGCCATAGGCGGCCAGGCCGCAGGCGATGCCGGTCAATGTTTTTTTCTGATCCAAGCTTGGCGCGATCCGATCCGATATGCGCAAGGTAGCATGCAGGGCCGCCGGGCGTCGCGCAGCCGGGCCGCTCCGCCGGCCCGACGCGCCTCCTGTCGGCAGGCGCGGCGCGCGATCAGACAGGCCCGGCCGGCAGCTCGCGCGGCGGCCACAGGCGCAGCAAATCCAGCATGCGGTTCACGAAGCCCCATTCGTTGTCGAACCACAGCAACAGCCCCGCCACGCGCGCGCCGCCGGTGCGCGTCTGGCCGCCGTCCACGATGGCCGATTGCGGACTGTGATTGAAGTCGATCGATGCATGCGGCTCATCGGAATAGGCCAGCAACTGCGGCCGCTCGGCCGCCGCGCGCGCCATGAGCGCATTGATGTCGGCCGCGCCGGCCGGGCTGGCCAGCGTGGCGACCAGGTCGATCGCCGACACATTCGCCACTGGCACGCGCACCGCGCGCGCCTGCACGCGCCCCGCCAGTTCCGGCAGCAGGCGCTCTATGCCGCGCGCCAGCCCGGTCGCGACCGGTATCATTGACTGCATGGCCGAACGGGTGCGGCGCAAATCCGCATGGTGATAGCCATCTATGAGCGGCTGGTCGTTCATGACCGAATGCAGCGTGGTCGTGAGCACCTGCTCCAGGCCATAACGCCGCTCCAGCAGCTGCAGTATGGGCACGATGGCATTGGTCGTGCACGAGGCCGCCGACACGATGCGCTCGCGCCCGGTGAGCAGTTGTTCGTTGGCGCCCACCACGATGGTCGCATCGACATCTTCGGCGCCATGGCCGGGGTTGGACAGCAGGACGCGGCGGCAGCCGGCCTCGATGAAAGCTTCCAGTTCGTCGCGCCGGCTGTAACGGCCGGAACAGTCGAGCAGAATATCCACGTCCAGATCGCGCCAGGGCACCTCGGCCGGCGTTTCGCCGTGGAAAACCGGTATGTCGCACGGCCCGACCCGCAAGCAGGCCTTGCCGGCTTCGACCGGCAGCGGAAAGCGGCCATGCGTCGAATCGAAGCGGGTCAGATAAGCCATGGCCGCCAGGTCGGCCGCCGGCTCGTTGATGGCCACGATCGCTATGTCCCCGGGCGCGCCGGCCTCATGAAAAGCACGCAAAAAACACCGGCCTATGCGGCCGTAACCATTGATGGCAATACGCAAACTCATGACGAACGTGGCGGCGGCAAGGTGGGCAAGGCCGCAGCATAGCTCAGCGCAGCGCGCCTGCGGCGCCGCAACCTGGCGCATGGTCTAGAATCGGCAACCGGAAATGCGCCGGTGCGCGCCTTGTTGCCGCAGCGGCCGGCGCGTGCAGGCGTGGAGCGAGCCGGCCACGAGGCCATGCACGCCAAAGTCAGAAAGCCGAGGAAAGCCTTGTCCGATTTCGATTACGACCCTCACCCGCCCTCGCCGGACCAGATTGCCGGGCTGGCCGGTCCGCTGCTGCTCGAATTCGGCGCCTCCTGGTGCGGCATATGCCGCTCCGCCCAAACCATGGTAGGCGCCGCGCTGGCCGCATATCCCGGCGTGCGGCACCTGCGCGTGGCGGATAGTCCCGGCGCACGCCTGGGCCGCCGTTTCGGGGTGAAACTTTGGCCTACCTTCATATTTCTGTTGGACGGACGGGAAATTTCGCGCCTCGTGCGCCCGTACCAACAACAGGCCATCGAAGCCGAACTGGCGCGTATCGCGCCCGCCCCCACGGATACGGGTGCGCGGCAAAATGCGGCGGATCCGGCCTGATAGGAGTCGGACGACGGCCCGGCACCGGCCTGCAAAAGTGCACTGGCCTCGGGCGCCGGGCATGTAGGATGGAGTTCGCGGCCTCCGCGGCACGGATCGCTTATTCGCTGACTTTCATCGTTCCCACGCTCCAGCGTGGGAACGATCTATTCCCTTGATCCGGCAGGAAAGCTTCGACCGTCACGGCCGCCACG
>JAEUNN010001089.1 GCA_016791085.1 Rhodocyclaceae bacterium
CGAAAGCGGCGTGGGCGGCGAAGCCGATGCCGCGGGCAAGTACAACTTCACGCCGGTGGGCGCGGTAACCCTGGTGGACACCACCACCAAGGCGCGCGTGGGCACCGGCGCGCTCACCACGATCAGCGGCAAACTCGACGTGCTGGCCGATTACGAAGGCCACGTCAGCAGCTTCGCCAAGGGCGCGACGACCGGGACCAACCTGGCCATCGGCGCCTCGCTCGGCTTGAACATTTCCGACGAGAACACCTCCGCCGAACTGGCGCGTTCTTTCGCGGCCGGCGGCGACATCACCGTGCAGTCCGTCAGCTTGACCGACGACGTGGCGCTGGCCACCGCCAGCACGGTCGGTGCCGAAGAAGAGCAGAGCGGCGGCAAGGACAGCAGTGGCAAGACGGCGGATGAGAAGGCCGCCAGCCAGCGCACGGGCGCGGAAACGGCACGCACCGAGAACGCCGCCGACGGCACTGCCGGCGGCAACGGCACCAGTGCCAATCCGCAGGGCAAGACCAACGAGGGCGGCCAGAACAGCGGCGCCATTTCGGTCGCGGCGGCCATCGCGGTGAATGTTGCCGAGGTGTCGGTGGGGGCCGTGCTCGTGGGCAGCGCGGGGACGCCGATCACCGTCACGTCGGGCGGCAATGTCGTCGTGCGCAGCAAGGGTAACGCCAGTGCCGGCTCGCGCGCCGACGGATCGGCGCTCACCACCAAGACCGGCACCTCGGTCGGCGCGGCCATCGCGCTCACGCGCAGCATCGTGGACAGCCAGGCGCTCATCGAGCATGCCAACGTGACCGGCGGCGGCGTGAGCGTCGACGCCGCGATGGAGCAGCGCAAGGTCGACATCGACAACGCGCAGGGCGCGTCCGTCGACCTCGACGAGGACACGATCTACATCGGCGTGGACGCCGCGGCCAAGTTCACCACGGGCGACGAAGTCAGCTACGACAACGGCGGCGGCACCAGCATCGGCGGCCTGACCGATGACAACGGCAGCACCAAGTACTACGTGATCGTCGGCGAAGACGGCAAGATCAAGCTCGCCGCATCGGCGGACGACGCCACTGCCGGCAAGGCGATCGACCTCACGAGCCTGGGCTCGGGCGACACGCACAAGATCGATTCCAGCGACGACAGCAAGGACGCCACCTTCGATCCGGACAAGCTGCCCGACCTG
>JAEUNN010001102.1 GCA_016791085.1 Rhodocyclaceae bacterium
CGGCGGTCTTGAGCCGCAGCGCAAGCAGGCGCAGCAGGTCGGGATCGTCGTCTACCGCCAGGACCCGTGCGCGCGTGGCAGTCATCGGCCACCTCCGGTTTTTTCGCTCATGCTCTTTTCCAGGCTTTTGAGTGCATCCAGCTTTTTTTGCAGGCCTTCGATCTGGGCATCCTGGCGCCTCAGTTCGGCGTCGTGGGCGGCTATCAGTTGCGCCAGGCCTTGCAGCGGCGAATTCCGGTTCTTCTGTATGGGTACCAGCAGGTCCATCACGCGGGCGTCGACCGGCGCATCCGTGGCGTCGAGCGCCAGCACATAGCGCAGACAGTTGAAATCCGACTTCTGGCGCGTGCACACGCCGCGCGCGATATCCACTTCGCGCGCCGCATCGGGCGCCGGCAGGCGCTTGATCCAGGCGAAGAAGATGAGCAGGTTTTCCACTTCGGACTGCGGTTTGGCGCTCATGCCGCGCAGCCAGGGTTCGGCCGGCCTTGCGGTTTCTTTGGACGGCGGCAGGCCGCCCCCCTCGGGCGGCACCGTGACCGGCGCCGCGGGCTTGGGCCCGGTACATGCGGCCAGCGCCAAGCTGGCGCAGAACAGCGCTGCGGCACGGCGCGTATGGCCTGCGCGCAGGCGGTCCGGGACGGACCCCGCACCACTCACGGCGGGACGGCGTAGCGGTCGCAGCAACATGGGCCCCTGCTCGCGTTCGCGTGCCTACAGCGCCTGCGCCGGCACGGGGATGACGACGCGCATATGCGCGCCCGCTTCGCTATCCAGCAGTTCCACGCTGCCGCCATGCGCAATGGCATGTTCGCGCACGATGGACAGCCCCACGCCGGAACCTTCCACGCGGCCCGACGGCAGCGCGCGCCCGCGTACGAAAGGCTCGAATATCGCCGCGCGCTCTTCCGGCGGCACGCCAGGACCTTCATCCTTCATGTCCAGCACCAGTTTTCCCTCCGCGTGGCGCACGCCCAGTTCCACCCTGCCGTCCGGCGGCGAATATTTGATCGCATTGGACAGCAGATTATCCAGTATCGCCTTGATTTTCCCTGCGTCCACGACG
>JAEUNN010001111.1 GCA_016791085.1 Rhodocyclaceae bacterium
TGAGATCGCGATATTCCTCGCACGGCAGCCAGCACAACTTGTCCAGCGCCTTCAAGTGTTCCTGCGCACGCGCCAGATCGCCGGCCTGCAGCCAGGCTTCGCCGGCGTATTCGTGCGCCCCGCGGTGGGCCGGATCGATACGGAGCGCCTTGTCGTAATACTTGAACGCCTGTTGCAGATCGCCCGACTGGCGCCAGGCATAGCCCAGCCAGTTCCAGGCGTTGGCATTGTCCGGCTGGCGTTCCACGACCCCCGACATGGCGGCGATCGCCGCTTTCCAGTCCTTGGCCTCGATGGCGGAACGGCCGCGCTTGTAGTCCTCATCCTGGCCGGCCGTCACGAAGGATGGCCCTTCACCGTCGGCAAGGGCCGGCGGGACGGGCGAAAACAAACATGCAAGCAGCGGCAGATAAGGCAGGATGCGCGGCATGGCAAACCTCGTGGTCGATGTAGCTCCATTACAGTCTACCCCTGCTGCGGCTGCCAGGCGGACCGGCAGCGGCTGCCACCGCCACGGCCCTATCAGGCGCGCCGAAACCCTGCTATCCCGGCGCGCTTCACCCAGGCACGGGCCGCCGATCCCGACCCGATACGCACGAAATCCCGCTAAGTCCTGCGGCTAGGCGGCGGTCAGCCGCGTTTATTTCGCGCACGGCCCCAGCGCCGCACCCGGCCCGCCCTGCACTTCGCAATGCGCGAATCCACTTTCCACAAGCATGGTGGCGAGCTTCTGGCCGCGTAGTTGGGGTGAGTGACGTGGCGGAACTCGAATTGCGCGCGGCGCGCATATTTGCAGCAGGAACCACCTCGCGCGCTATGGCCCCCGTAGCGGCCCAGGACGCCCAACAGGAGGTCCGCAGCCTGACCATGGTTCGGGTTATCCGACGTCTGCCCCTGTTTTTTTGGCGTTTTGAGGTCGCTTGTCCACGCAGTTGGGGGCGCCCTTCATTGCGTTAAAATCCGCGCGGTGCTTCATACCCTGGCAGGCTTGCCGCGTGGATACCGTTGAGCGATACATAAACGAAGGCTTGCCGGCTTGCGCATTGGTGCGCCTGGCCCGGCTCGCGCGCGAGAACAACGGCAATGGGCAGCAGGCCCTGGACGACTGGCAAAAACTGCGCTGCCCGCTTGCGGATGAACCGGCCCCCCTGCGCGATGCGCTGGACCGCCTGG
>JAEUNN010001123.1 GCA_016791085.1 Rhodocyclaceae bacterium
AGACGCCCAGCTTGTTGGCACCGTCCATGACGGTGCTGCCTTCGGGCACCTCTACCTTCTTGCCGTCGATCTCGATCTCTAGCATGCCTGTTCCACGTAGATCTTGCTGCCCTCTAGCTGAACGTCCACCGGCACAAGACACTTCTTGTGTTCGACGTGATATTCAAACTCGGAGCGGAAATGCTTAAGGAAGCTCTTGACCGGCAGAGCCGCTGCGTCACCCAGGGCACAAATGGTTCGTCCCGCGATGTTGTCGGACACCTCGTTCAGTACATCGAGGTCCTCCATTCGGCCTTGGCCATGCTCGATACGATGAACCATGCGATACAGCCAGCCCGTGCCTTCGCGGCAGGGCGTGCATTGTCCGCAGGATTCCTCGTGGTAAAAATAGGACAGACGCTCCAGCGCCTTCACCATGCAGACGGTTTCGTCCATGATGATCACGGCGCCGGAACCCAGCATGGAGCCGGCTTTGGCGATGGAGTCGTAATCCATCGTGCATTGCATCATGATATCGCCGGGCAGCACCGGCATTGACGAGCCGCCCGGAATGCAGGCCTTCAACTTGCGCCCGCCGCGCATGCCGCCGCACATTTCAAGCAGGGCCGAGAACGGCGTGCCCAGCGCGACCTCATAGACGCCTGGCCGATTGACATGACCGGACACGGAAAACACCTTGGTGCCGCCGTTGTTCGGCTTGCCCAGGTCCAGGTACTTGTCGCCACCATTGATGATGATCCACGGAACCGCGGCAAAGGTTTCCGTGTTGTTGATGGTGGTGGGTTTGCCATACAGGCCGAAACTCGCGGGAAACGGCGGCTTGTAGCGCGGCTGACCCTTTTTGCCCTCGATGGACTCGAGCAGCGCGGTTTCTTCCCCGCAAATGTAGGCGCCATAACCGTGGTGGGCGAACAGTTCGAACCCGAAATTCGTGCCGAGTATGTTCTTGCCCAGGTAGCCGGCCGCACGCGCTTCGTCCAGCGCGTCCTCGAAGCGCTTATAGACGTCCCACACCTCGCCATGGATGTAGTTGTAGCCGCGCTCGCAGCCCATCGCGTAGCCCGCGATTATCATCCCTTCGATAACCATGTGCGGGTTGTAGCGCAGGATGTCGCGGTCCTTGAAGGTACCCGGCTCGCCTTCGTCCGAATTGCAGCAGACGTACTTCGCGCCCTGGTAACCACGAGGCATGAAGCTCCACTTCAGTCCGGTCGGAAAACCCGCACCGCCGCGGCCGCGCAACACCGACTTCTTGACTTCCGCGATCACCGCCTCGGGTGTCAGTTTCTCGTCGAGAATTTTGCGCAGCGCCTTGTACCCGCCGCGCGCCTCGTAGTCTTTCAGGCGCCAGGACTTCTCGCCCTGCAAGTCCGCCAGAATGATGCTCTGGATACTCATTTGCCACCCTGCTCCCTGGCCGCGCTCGCGCTCAGCTCGCTAACGAGTTGGTCGATTTTCTGCTCGCTCATCCAGCTGCACATGCGCCGGTTATTTACCAGCAATACTGGCGCATCGCCGCAGGCACCCATGCACTCCCCCTCCTTGACAGTAAACACGCCATCAGGAGTGGTTTCGTTGTACTCGATCCCGAGCTTGTGCTTGAGATATTCGGCGGCATGGTTGCCGCCCGACAGCGCGCACGGGAGATTGGTGCAAACCGTCAGTTTGAACCGGCCCGTCGGGTGCAAGTCGTACATGTTGTAGAAGCTCGCAACTTCGAGCACCGCGACGGCCGGCATGCCCAGATAGTCGGCCACCTCGCGCAGACTATCGTTGGAAAGCCAGCAACGCTCTTCCTGCACGATGGCCAGTGCGGCCATGACGGCGGATTGTTTCTGATCGGGTGGGTATTTGGCGATCTCTCGATCGATCTTTAGCCGGGATTGTTCGCTCAGCATGCCGGGTTCTCGAATCCGTTTTCCAAAGGCGTTATTCGTATCCGCTCGTGCACTTCGCCGCGTCGTCAGCGGTCGATTTCGCCGAACACGATGTCCATCGTTCCGATGATTGCCACCACGTCGGCAAGCATGTGCCCCTTGGACATCAGTTCCATGCCGGCAAGGTGGGGAAACCCCGGCGCGCGTATCTTTAGCCGGTAGGGCTTGTTCGCGCCGTCCGAAATCGCGTAAATCCCGAACTCACCTTTCGGATGCTCGACCGCGGCGTAGCACTCGCCCTCCGGTACGTGTATGCCCTCGGTAAATAGCTTGAAGTGATGGATCAATTCTTCCATGTTCGACTTCATCGCTTCGCGCGAAGGCGGCGCCACCTTGTGGTTGTCGACGATTACCGGACCAGGGTTGTTGCGCAGCCACTCGATGCACTGCCGCATGATGCGGTTGGACTGGCGCATTTCTTCCATGCGCACCAGATAACGGTCGTAACAGTCACCTTCCACACCGACCGGCACGTCGAAATCCATGCGGTCATACACTTCGTAGGGCTGCTTCTTGCGCAAATCCCATTCGACGCCCGAACCGCGCAGCATCACGCCGGTAAATCCATAGCCCAGCGCTTCCTCGGGTGTTACC
>JAEUNN010001188.1 GCA_016791085.1 Rhodocyclaceae bacterium
GCGGCGTTCACGCGCGAAAATTTGCGCCTCGTGCGGGCGCCGCGTAGCGGCCGTTACGGGCGCGCAGCGCCCGGCGGGTTTTCCGGCAGCCTGCGAAAACGCAGCCGCGCCAGCACATGCCGCCGCAGGCCCCAGCTATCCGCGTAGCGCACGTGGTTTATCCAGCCTTGCACGCTGGCGTCGAATTCGGCGAAGCTCATGTGCCCGGCCTGATATTCCGCGAGCCTCGCGCCCAGGCTGCGGGTCGCGGCACGCACCTTCCTCGCCTTCACGCGCCTGTGGTCGGGATAGACCACAAAGCCCAGCCAGGGTATGCCACAGGCCACAGGCAAAGCCTGTGTCGCCGCCTCGTGCAGGGTGAGGCGCAAGCGCGCCAGCCGCAGGACGATGGCGCGCTTCCACGCCCACAGTTCGGACTTGCTGTCGCTGAACAGGGCAAAATCGTCCACATAGCGCAGGTAAGCCGGGCAAGCCAGCTCGCGCTTGACGAACTGGTCGAAGGGGTGCAGGTAACAGTTCGACCAGAACTGCGACGTCAGATTGCCGATAGGCAGCCCGCGCGGCCGGCAGTTGGCCAGCAGGTCGTCGCCGGGGAAGTACACCATGTCGTATTCGCCATCGAGCACCCCGCTTCCGCTGGCAAGCAAGATATCGATCAGCGCCATCACGTCGTCTTCGGGTATGGCTCGTGCCAGCGTCGCGCGCAGAATGGCATGGTCGATCGAAGGAAAATGCTGCACGATGTCGGCGCGCAGTACATAGCGGTAGCGCCGTGCGAACTGCTGCAGCCGGTCCACTGCCCGGTGCGTCCCTTTGCCGGTCCGATTGGCGTAACTGTCCGCGATGAACAAGCGCTCGAAGCGCGCTTCGATCACGTTGCACAGCGCGTGATGCACAACCCGGTCTCGAAATGGCGCCGCGCTAATTTTGCGACGCTTGGGCTCGTGGACGAAGAAATGCACGTAGCCGCCGGGCCGATAGCGGCCGGTTTCAAGGTCGCGCTTTAGCTCCAGCAAGCGCTCGGCCAGATCGAATTCGAAGCGTGCCGCGGTGGCTCGCCCGCGTTTGCCGCGCGCGGCCTTGCGGTAGGCCTCCAGCAGATTGTCCCAGCTGCAGATGCGCGCGAATGCCTCGCTCATGGGCCGGCAAAGCTACGCACCCGGCTGTGGGGCGCAGGCTGCATTTCCGCAAACCACAACGCCGAGGGGGGCGCCATGGCCGAAGACATGATCATATTCACCCGTTGCTACGACTTGCTTGCCTGGCTGATGCCCAAAGCCGAAAGCTTTCCGCGTGCCTTCCGCCACACCGTTACCCGGCGCCTCATGGATGCGGCGCTGGATGCGCAGGAAGCGCTGCTGGAAGCGCAAAGTCAGCGTGGCGCCACGCGCCTCGCGGCCCTGCGCCAAGCGGACGCGGCCTTGGGCCGGCTCAAACTTTACTTGCGCCTGGCTCACCATTGGCGCTGGCTCAATGCCGGACAGTACGAACACGTGAGCGCCCTGGTCGCCGAGATCGGCAGGTTGCTCGGCGGTTGGCTCAAACAGTCGGCGAAATGAATACTGCACGGCGCTGGAGCGCCTTGGGATGCGTTCCCACGCTGGAGCGTGGGAACGCTGAAATACGGGGCCGGGAGGGCGGGGCGCTTCGGGGCCGTGGCCCGGGAAGCGCCCCTGTTCGATATGCGCCCGACGCTGACCTAGCCGTGCGGACGGGACCGCCCCGAGCCATCCGCAGCATCTTCGCCTCGACCGGGCAACCGTAATCGCCCGGCAATTCCGGAGCGCCTCGCGGCGCGTCGCCTGCCCGGATACTGCGATGCAGGCTCGAAGATCTGCTCGATGTGGGAGACACACAACACCCGAAAGCCCAGATTGTTGTTGCGGTTGCCGGGGTGGTTGCGGTTGCGGTAGGTGCAACGCGCGTTGTCGCGGTTGTTGTTCCACGACCCGCCGCGCACCACGCGGAGAAGCTTCCCGGGGAGCCCCGCCGGCTTACGCCGGCCGATGCAGTATCGGAGTTTTCGAGGGGGCACGCAAGCGTGCCGTGAAGCCCATCCCGAGAAGCCAAATTTTCGCGCGTGAACGCCGCATAGCGGCGTTCCAGAGGGGCAGTGGACCAGAAGTCCAGAGTTCAGTGGCGCTGTGGTCAGTGGTTCAAAAGATGGGGGAGACACACAACACCCGAAAGCCCAGAAGG
>JAEUNN010001198.1 GCA_016791085.1 Rhodocyclaceae bacterium
TTTTGCTTGGAGTATGGCTGGTGGCCAGGTCATGAGCGAATCCATCCCCTTCACGCGCCCCACGCTGGACGAACAGACCATCGCCGACGTGGCCGAAGTGCTGCGCTCGGGCTGGATTACCAGCGGCCCCAAGGTGCGCGCATTCGAAGCCGCTCTGTCCGAATATTTCGGCGGCCGCCGCGTGCGCGCTTTCAATTCCGGCACCGCCACGCTGGAAGTCGCGCTGGCCATGCTGGGCATAGGCGCGGGCGCGGAAGTCATCACCACGCCGCTCACCTGGGTGGCCACGGCCAATGTGATCGTGCGCGCGGGCGCGCGGCCGGTATTCGTGGATGTCGATCCGCGCACGCGCAATATCGATGTCGAGCGCATCGCGGCGGCCGTCACGCCGGCCACGCGCGCCATCCTGCCGGTCGATCTGGCCGGCCTGCCGGTGGACCGCGACCGCCTCTACGCGCTGGCGGCCGGCCACGGCCTGCGCGTCGTCGAAGACGCCGCCCAATCCATGGGCGCCAGCTGGAACGGGCGCCGCCTGGGCAGTTTCGGCGACTATGTATCCTTCAGTTTTCACGCCAACAAGAACATGACGACGGCCGAAGGCGGCTGCCTGGTGCTACCCGCGGACGCCGACGCGGCGCTGTGCGAGCGCATGCGCCTGCAGGGCGTGGCGCGCGATGCCGACGGCGGCATGGATGTCGACGTGTTCGGCGGCAAGTTCAACCTTACCGATCTGGCCGCCGCGATCGGGCTCAATCAGTTGCGCCACATAGACGCCTTCAACGCGCGCCGCCGCGAACTGGCGCGCCGTTACCTGGACCAGCTGGCCGAGGCCGCCCCGCGCCTGGGGCTGGAACTGCCGCCGGGGGATTTCAGCCAGTCCAACTGGCACATGTTCCAGGTGTGCTTGCCGCTCGACCGCCTGACCCTGACGCGCGGCGACTTCATCCGCGCCATGGCGGCCGAGGGCATCGCCGTGGGCGTGCATTACCCGGCGCTGCACCTGTTTACGGCCTATCGCGCGCTGGGCTTCGTGCCGGGCAGTTTTCCCCATGCGGAGCGCATAGGCCGCGAAATCGTTACACTGCCCATGTTCCCGGCGCTCCGGGAGGACCAGGTGGACCGCGTGTGCCACACCATGATAGATATTCTGACCCGCCACCGCGCATGAACCCCGAACTGACGGTGGTCATCCCCGTGTACAACGAGGAAGAAGGCCTGCCGGCGCTGTTCGCGCGGCTCTATCCGGCGCTCGATGCGCTCTGCACGAGCTATGAAGTCATTTTCGTCAATGACGGCTCGCGCGACCGTTCCGCCGCGGTGCTGGGCGAACAATACGAGCGCCGGCCCGACGTGACGCGCGTGCTGCTGTTCGCGGCCAATTTCGGCCAGCACATGGCGATACTGGCGGGCTTCGAACATGCGCGCGGCGCCTGTGTCGTGACGCTGGACGCGGACCTGCAAAACCCGCCCGAAGAAATCGGCCGCCTGCTGGAACAGTTCCGGCTCGGCCACGACTACGTGGGGACCATACGCCGCCAGCGCCAGGACAGCGCTTTCCGCCGCCATGCGTCGCGCGCCATGAACCGCATGCGTGCACGCACCACGCGCATACACATCACCGACCAGGGCTGCATGATGCGTGCCTATGGCCGCAATGTCGTGGAACTGGTGAATTCCTGCCGCGAAGCCAGTACCTATGTGCCGGCGCTCGCCTACACCTTCGCGCGCTCGCCCACGGAAATCGTGATCGGGCACGAAGAACGCCACGCCGGCACCTCGAAATATTCGCTCTACAGCCTGATCCGCCTGAATTTCGACCTCATGACCGGCTTTTCCCTGGTGCCGCTGCAACTGGTATCCATGGCCGGCATGCTGCTCTCGATTTGTTCGGCGCTATTCGTGATTTTCCTCGCCCTGCGCCGGCTCATCGTCGGGCCGGAGGCGGAAGGTTTGTTCACGCTGTTCGGCATCGCGTTTTTCCTGCTCGGTGTTTTGCTGTTTGCGGTCGGGCTGCTGGGCGAGTACGTCGGCCGCATTTACCAGCAGGTGCGGCTGCGGCCGCGCTATGTCGTGCATGCCGTGCTGGAAGGCCCGCCGGCCGGTCAATCCGTGGATAGCTCGCAGCAAGCCACGCCGGCATGACGCGCGCGGTCGTTTTTGCCTACCACAATGTGGGCGTGCGCTGCCTGAAAGTGCTGCTCGCGCACGGCGTGGAGGTGGCGCTGGTACTCACCCACCCCGACGCGCCGGGCGAAAACATCTGGTTCGAATCGGTCGCCGATACCGCCGCGTGCTACGGCCTGGAAGCCGTACGGCCGGCCGACCCGAATACGCCGGACTGGGTCGCGCGCGTTGCCGCGCTGCAGCCGGATTTCGTGTTTTCGTTCTATTACCGCCACATGCTGTGCGACGCACTGCTCGGCGCGGCACGCCGTGGCGCCTACAACATGCACGGCTCGCTGCTGCCGCGCTATCGCGGCCGGGTGCCGGTCAATTGGGCGGTATTGCACGGCGAGCGCGAAACCGGCGCCACCTTGCACGCGATGCTTGCCAAACCCGACGCGGGCGCCATCGCGGGGCAAATGGCGGTGCCCATACTGCCCGACGACACCGCGCGCGAAGTGTTCGACAAGGTTACGCTGGCGGCCGAAATCGTACTCGACCGCGCCCTTCCCGGCCTGATCGACGGCAGTCTGGTGCTGCGTCCGCAAAACCTCGCGGAAGGCAGTTATTTCGGCGGCCGCAAGCCGTCCGACGGGCAGATAGACTGGCGCCAGGCCGCGCCGCAAATCCACAACCTGGTGCGCGCGGTGGCGCCGCCCTACCCGGGCGCGTTCTGCCCCCTAGCCGGCGCGCGCCTGCAGATAGACGCCACGCGCGTGCCGGCGCACGCCGTGCCGGCCGCAGGCGGCGCCGGATTGTATGCGCGCGGCGGACGCCTTTATGCCGATTGCGGGGGCGGCGGCGTGCTGGAAATTCTGCGTGCCAGCCTGGATGGCGCCGCGCTGGATGCGGCCGGCTTTGCTGCCCGCTTCGGCGAACGCAAACTCAATTTCGAGGATCCAACGTGAAAAAAATACTGATCCTGGGTGTGAACGGCTTCATCGGTCACCACCTGTCCAAGCGCATCCTGGCCGACAGCGACTGGGAAGTCTATGGCATGGACATGAACGTCGAGCGTGTCGCGGCACTGACCGAACATCCGCGCTTCCATTTTTTTGAAGGCGATATCACCATCAACCGCGAGTGGATCGCCTACCACGTGAAGAAGTGCGACACGGTGCTGCCACTGGTCGCCATCGCTACGCCCGCCACCTATGTGCGCGAGCCCTTGCGCGTGTTTGAACTGGATTTCGAGGCCAACCTGCCCATCGTGCGGGCTGCCGCGCAGTACGGCAAGCGCGTCATCTTTCCGTCCACGTCCGAGGTGTATGGCATGTGTCCGGATGCGGAATTCGACCCCGACGCGTCAGCGCTGGTGTATGGCCCCATCAACAAGCCGCGCTGGATTTACGCCTGCGCCAAACAGCTCATGGACCGCGTGATCGCCGCCTACGGCCAGCAGCACGGCCTCGACTACACGCTGTTCCGGCCCTTCAACTGGATAGGGCCGGGGCTGGATTCCATCCACACGCCCAAAGAAGGCAGTTCGCGCGTGGTCACGCAATTTCTCGGCCAT
>JAEUNN010001207.1 GCA_016791085.1 Rhodocyclaceae bacterium
GAGCGCATCGGCGATGGTTTCGCCGGCCACGAACTGGCTGCCCAGGTATTGCACGGCATGCACCACGGCCTGGCGATTGAGCGGCTCGGACAAGCGCGCGACCAGGTGCGCCACGCCGCCCACGTCGGGCTGCGCGGCGCGCGCAATGCGGCAGGCCAGCGCCAGGCCGAGCGCCGCTGCATTGACAAATAGCGAAGGACTGCGGTAAAGATGCGTGCCCCAATTCGCACCGTGCAGCTTGTCCGCGAGCAGTGCGTCACGCGTTGCGGCGTCGGGCACACGCAATAGCGATTCCGCCAGCGACATCAGGGCTTGGCCTTCACGGCTGGCCAGGCTGAATTCCTGCATGAGCGCATCGACACCGCTGCCGTGGCCGCGCCGCGCGCGCAAGGACTGCGCCAGCGTACGCGCCAGCGCGTGAGCGGCCGCGGCCTGCTCCGGCGCGAGCTGGTACGGCACGAGCGCCTGCAACGCGTCGCGCTCGGCCAGGCGGTAGCAGCGTTCAAGTTCCTGGCGCATCGGACGCTGCGGGGCGGGTAGTTCGGTCACGCAATGGTTAAATCGGGCGGCATTCAATCGAAACGAATATTGGGGCCATCTGGGCCACCACACAAGACCTTTGCGGCATGAAAGCGACGCGCGCCACGCAGGTGGTGGCATGAAAGTAATCATACTCGGGGCCGGTCTGGCCGGAGTTTGCTCGGCCTGGTACCTGGCCCGCGCCGGGCACCAGGTAAGCGTGCTCGAGCGCCGGCCTGCCGCAGGCCTGGAAACCAGTTTCGCCAATGGCGGACAGATTTCCGTGAGCCACCCGGAACCTTGGGCCAGTCCGTCCACGCCCTGGAACCTGTTGCGCTGGCTGGGCCGTGCCGACGCGCCGATCCGATTCCGCCTGCATCGTGCCGACGCGGCGCAATGGCGCTGGGCGCTGGCGTTCCTGCGCGAATGTTCGGGCCGCCGCTCGCGCCGCAATACCGATGCCATCGCGCGCCTGGGCGTGGCCAGCCTGCATGCCCTGCGCGCCCTGCGTACCGAGCTCGATTTGCAGTATGACCAATCGGCGCGCGGCATATTGCATCTGTTTTTCCACAAGTCGGAACTGCGCGCGGCGGCACCGCGCGTGGCATTGCTGGCGTCCTACGGCATAGAAGCCCGACTTTGCGACCGCACACAGTGCGAGCAGATCGAACCTGCGCTGGCCGCCACGCGCTGCGACATCGCCGGTGGAATCTATGCCGCCGGCGACGAAAGCGGCGACGCGCACAAATTCACGCAGGCGCTGGCACAGGCCTGCGTCGCGCGCGGCGTCGATTTCCATTACGACACGCGGATCGAAGGATTCGACGTGCTGGCCAACACCATGGGCGGCGTCAATGTGATCGACGCGCACGGCATGCGCGGTCAATTTCGCGCCGACGCCTTCGTGTGCGCACTCGGGCCCTTCAGTGCGCTGCTGGCCGCGCGCTATGGCGAGCGCCTGCCGATTTACCCGGTCAAGGGCTATTCCGTCACGTTGCCGGCGGCAGGCGGCGCGCCGCGTGTGAGCATTACCGACGAATCGCGCCGCATCGTGCTGTCGCGCCTGGGCGATCGCCTGCGCATTGCCGGCATGGCCGAACTGGATGGTTTCAACCTTGCCGTGGATCCCAGACGCGCCGGCGCCATCCTCAGTCGCGCGCGCGAATTGTTCCCCGACTGCGGCAATAGCGGCGCGGCCGAATACTGGGCCGGGCTACGCCCCGCCACGCCCAGCAACGTGCCGATAATCGGCGCGAGCCGCATTCGCAACCTGTATTACAACACCGGCCACGGCACGCTGGGTTGGACCTTGGCCTGCGGCTCGGCCCAATTGCTGGCCGCCTGCCTGGACCAGCGCGCCCCGGAAATCGATTTTCCGCTGTGGACCTGAGGCGGACGCGGACCTGGCTACCTGCGGTCAAGCCGCGCCTGTGATCGGGAGGATGACTACGTCCTGCCCGGCGGCAGGCGCGCGTTCAGGACCTGCAGTGCAGCGCGTGGCGCCGGTCGCTCAGGCGGCGCCGCTCGCTGCGCCAGAAATCCGCTTCACGCGCACTGTGGGGCTGGCGCGTGAGCGCGTCGATCGCCTGGATGCGCGTATCGATCCAGCCGCACTCATCGGCGTCGGCGCTCTGCTCCGAGCCTATCAGCAAGGCCGCCGTCGAGGTGGCGGCCGGGCGCAAATCCGGCGCAGGCGCCGCGGCCCCGGCGCTGGACACGGCGGCGGCTTGTTGCAGCAGCACCGAAGGTCCGGCCGGCGCCGGCGGCGCGGGTAGACGCAATACCTGTTGCTGCTCGCCGCTGCCACAGGCTTCGCTGCCATAACGCGTACCGGAGGCGGAGCGGCACTTGTAGGCGTAATTGCCGCGCGCCGCGCTGTCGCCGCGTTGCGCCGGCGCCGGGGCGGCCGGCGGCGGCGGCGCGCCCGCGGCCGGCGGCACCAGCGCGGCCGCCTGGGTGGCATTTGCCGGCACGGCATCCACTACCGGCACGTAAGCAAAGTACTCATGGACCAGCCAGGCGGCCAGCGGCAGGGCGAGCACCGCGAATATTACGAACAGCCTCTTGTTTGCTTGATCCATGCTGAACCGGCCGAATTGCGCGCGCGCGCCCGGGCGTCGCACGCGACAGGATGGAAACCAATGGCTTTCAGGTTACCGGATCGCAAATGGCGGCGCAAGCGGCCGCCGCGCAGGGCCTTGGCGCTGCGCCGCAGCGCGCCGGCAGCGCGGTTGCGAGTATCGGCAGTATAGGCCGCGAGCGCGCCGCGGAGCATGGATGGATTTCCGTTTCGCGTTCGCCTTCAGCCGGTCCTTGGGCCTGAGCAAGGCGCCGATGGCCGACGCTCCAGAGCCGGGAACCGTGACTGGAAATGTTGCGGACGGGGCAAAATGCCCCGTCCGGTGCCAGGTAATCCGGGCCGGCAGGCCGGCCCGGATTACCTGGAGGACTTAGACAGAAATCCGCCAAACCTGGGTCACACGGCCACCTCCTCGCATCGACGCGGCGGCCGCCCAGCCAATTCAGCGCAGGTCGTAGCGGTCCAGATTCATGACCTTGGCCCAGGCCGCCACGAAATCGCGCACGAATTTCGGCTTGCCGTCGTCCTGCGCATAGACCTCGGCGAGCGCGCGCAACTGGGAATTCGAGCCGAACA
>JAEUNN010001211.1 GCA_016791085.1 Rhodocyclaceae bacterium
CTCGCCTTGCGCGCACTGGTCGGCCATCCGCTGGTGTTTCGGCGCGACGACGTCGCCACGCGCGTGGAAATCGTCGCCGCGCAGGCGCAACTGGTGGTGACGCGCGAGGGCGACAACATACGCCTGACCATGCCGCTCGCCCGGCGCGCGCTGGACGCCCCGGTCGGCGTGGTCGAAGAAACCCCGACACGGCTTGCGGTGGTCGAATTCGGCGAACAATTGCGCGCGGTCGCGCGCGTGATCGGCGATGGCGTGAGCGTGCCGGAATCGGAGCGCGGCAAGGTGCTGGAAGCCATGCGCGTGCTGGCGCCGCTCCTTACCGTTCAATCCGACCTGCAGGACGACGCCGCCGGACTGCCGCAGGTACCGGCCGATCCGCGCCTGCACCTGCACCTGCTGGCTTACGGTTGCGGTTTGCGCATGGTGGCCAGGGTGCGGCCGTTCGGCGCGGACGGACCTTACTACGCCCCCGGCAGCGGCGCCGCCGGCGTGATCGCCGAAATCGCCGGCCGCTCCATGCTCACGCTGCGCGAACTCGAAGCCGAGCGGCGCGCGCTGACGCGCCTGCAAGCCGCCTGCCCGGCCCTGCAACAGGCGCAATGGGCGCACGAAGAGTGGCAAATCGCCGACACCGCGACCAGCCTGGAACTATTGCTGCAACTGCAGGACCTGGGCGATGCGGTGGTGGTCGCCTGGCCCCAGGGCGTCAAATTCCGGCTCGCCCCGGCACTTGCGCCGGGCGCACTCAAACTGCAGGTGCGCCAGCACGCCGACTGGTTCGGCCTCGGCGGCACACTGCAGGTCGATGCGGCCCGCGCCATAGAGTTGCAAGATGTGCTGACGCGCGCGGACGGACTGCAGGGCCGCTTTCTGCCGCTGGGCGATGACGAATTTCTGGCGCTCACGGACGAATTCCGGCGGCGCCTGGAAAACCTCGCCGCGCTGGCCGAAATCGGCGCCGGCGGCGCACGCGTACACGCGCTGGCCGGCCCGGCCATCGCCGAAATGGCGGAACTGGCCGACACGCTGGATGCCGATGCCGGCTGGCGCGAACAGGCGGCGCGCTTCATGGCGGCCGATGCGCTGGACCCGCAGGTCCCCGCCACGCTGACCGCCGAACTGCGCGACTACCAGCGCGACGGCTATGTGTGGCTCATGCGCCTCGCGCACTGGGGCGCGGGGGCCTGTCTGGCCGACGACATGGGCCTGGGCAAGACCGTG
>JAEUNN010001231.1 GCA_016791085.1 Rhodocyclaceae bacterium
CGCATGCGCTTGGGGTCGACCAGCGCGTACGGTTCGGCGCGCGCACCGGGCGCCGCCGCGCCGGCCGGCCGCAGCGGCTCGCTGACGGGGGCGGACGGCGGCGCGTCCGCGCCCTCCAGCGGCAGGCTGAATCCTATGTAATTGCGCCGGCGCGACGGCTGTTCCGGGTGGGCCGTGTCCGGCACGGCGATGCCGGCGGCAATTTCGAAGCGCAGCGCGTCCGGCGCGGGCCGGCTCACTTCCAGCAGCATCGAGCCGGGCTCGGCGGCGGCCAGCGCACTCCCGAGCAGGCGGTCCAGCGCACCGGCAAGTTGCGCCGCGTCCGCGCGCAGGGTGGCCGGTACGCCGGCCCCAAGCCGGTATTGCATTTCTATGCCGGCGGCCCGGCAGCGGTCGCCATGGCGTGCCACGAGCGCCGTGAGGGCCGGCTCCAGTTGCAGTTCCTGCACCGGCTGTGAGGGTGCGGGGCGAATGCGCTCGTCGCTTGCCAGGTCCAGCAATTCGTTCAGCAGTTTCATCATGCGTGCCGACGAATCGCGCGCCACTTCCAGCATGACGCGCTGTTCTTCATTGGGCGCGCAGCCTTCCAGCATTTGCAGCGAACCCAGGATGCCATTCATGGGGGTGCGGATTTCGTGGCTCATATTGGCCAGAAAACGCGTTTTGGCGTTGTTCGCGGCTTCCGCGGCATCGCGCGCGCGCGCCAGGCTGTCGGCGGTTTGCTGCAATTCCGCGCTATTTGCCGTAACCGTCGAAAACAGGTAGTTGAGCGTGCCGCCCAGGCGCCCGATTTCGTCGGCCGGCTGAGTGGGTGCGCGCGCCGAGGCGTCGCCCGAGGCGTGCCGGGCGATCAACTGCTCGAACTCGTGCAGGCGCCCGACCACGAATTTCTGCATCAGGGCCATGGTCGCGATCACCAGCAAAACGATGCCCAGGGTGGCGAAAGCGCCCATCAGCAGCACATTGCGGTGCATCAGCTGGCGCACCGCGGCGGTACGCAATTCCACGCTTATGACGCCGCGGTTGCGACGCACGTCGCGCACGGCGGGCGCGTGGTCGATCGCAAACGGCGCCAGAACCTGGAGCACATGGCCGTCGCCGTGGCCGAATTCGAATGAGGCGCCGTCCGCCTCGTAAGCCTGCCGCAGCTTGTCCGCATCGGCAAGTTCGTCGGCCGGCTTGCCGAGCAGGGCGCTGTCGCTGGCCGCCACGACACGCGCCGTGGTGCCGTACATCACGACGATCTTTTCCACGTCCGGATTGCCCGACTGCGCCTGCACGAAACTTTGCAGGTGTTGCCAATCCCTGGCGTCGCGTGCGGTCAGGCGTACCGCGTCCACCAGTTGCAGCGCGCGCTGGGCGTGCATGTCGGTAATGGCCTGCGCGACCAGTTTTTGCCCCAGCCAGGCGCCCGACGCCACCAGCAGCAGGGCGATCAGAATCAGGGGCAGCAGCAGGCGGCGCGACACACCTGTGGCCGAGGCGAAAAACGTACCCATGCGCGGGACCTACTCAGAACATTGGCGAAGTATCGGCAGCGCGGCCGGCAACTTGACCGGCGCCGCATTTCGCCGCCGCCGCGCGCGGCTGGGGCGTGCCTGGCGTTCAGCCGCCGCGCGTCCAGGTGACCGGTACTTTTTCGCGTATCGAATGGGCCAGCATGTTGATGAGCGGAACCGCGCGCTGGTAGAGCGCCACGGCGTTCTTGTCGACGGCCTCGTCCTGTTTCGGATCGCGCTCGGCCGCCTCGCGCGCGGCGCGCGTGCGCTGGCGGTCGTCGTCGGCGATGCGCGACAGGCGCTCGTGCGCGTCCGGCAGTTGTTCCACGGTGAAAATGCCGCTGTCGCCGGGGTCGGGCTTGCCGGCCAGTTCCAGCAGCCGCAGCGCCACTTCGCCGAACATGATGACGTCCGCGTCGGCGTCGGACCTGAAAGTGATGAGCATGTCGAAACTCCTGTTCCCGCTTCGTTAGTGAATTTCCGCCGCCCGCTGCAGCGCGTCCGCGCGCGTGCATCCTGCAGTCCAGACTGCGGCACGCGGCAAATTATCCACGTGACCAATATAATCCGGAAAAAATACCGGACCAGGCAGGGGGACCGGAACATGGCGGGCGCGACTGTCGCGGCGGAACATTCCGCCGTTCGCGCGGGCCGGGACACGAAAGGGCGACATGCGCATAGGTTTGAGGCTGGGCGGACCCGAAATCGAATTGCTCGCGCTGACCGAACAAGGCCGCGAGCTGTTGCGCCGGCGCGCGCCCGCGCCGGACGGCTACGAAGCCACTCTGGATGCGGTGGCGGGTCTGGTGGCGGCGGCGGAAAAAGAACTGGGCAGCCAGGCCTGCGTGGGCGTCGCGACGCCGGGCTCGGCCTCGGCCCAGAGCGGCAAAATGGAGCGCAGCAGCCTCGCCTGGCTGGACGGGCGCGCACTCAAGGCCGACCTGCAGCAAAAACTTGCGCGCGAAGTGCGCACTGCCAACGATGCCAATTGTTTCGCGCTGTCCGAGGCCGTGGATGGCGCGGCGCGCCGTGCCGCCTGCGTATTCGGCGTGCTGCTGGGCACCGGCGTGGGCGGCGCCATCGTGGCGCGCGGGCATTTGCGCCAGGACCTCGACGCCAGCACGCGCGAGTGGGGCCATACGCCCATGCCTTTCGTGCGCGGCGACGTGGATGGTTCGGCCCACGCCTGTTATTGCGGCCACCAGGGCTGTATCGAAACCTACCTTAGCGCGGCGGCGCTGGCGCGCGAACATGTGAGCCGCGGCGGCGAGGCGCTCGAACCCGACGCCATCGCCGCGCGCGCGGCGGCCGGCGACGCCGCCTGCGCGGCCAGCCTGGAACGTTATGAAGATTTGCTCGCGCGCGCCTTCGGCCAGGTGATCAACATCGTCGCGCCGGACGTGATCGTGCTGGGCGGGCGCATCGCCGACCTCGACCGCCTCTATACCAACGTGCCGCAACGCTGGATGCGCTACGCTTTTTCGGGCCGCGTCACGACTCGTCTGGTCAAAAACCTGCACGGCGTCGCGAGCCGCACGCGCGGCGCCGCCTGGTTGTGGGATTAGGCGCGCTTTAGCCGCTGCGGAAACGCCCGGTATGCCGGCACGACAGGCCGGCGCCTGCGCGGGCCGCGGCCGCGGGCAGGATGGGGACATGCACGCCTTCATCCTGTCAGCGCCGTGCAAGCCGGAATGCATCAAAATGGCCCCGCGGCGAACTTGAGGTTCGCCGGTTCAGGGCATGAGTGCTTGCCTGTGCCGGCAGCGCGCAAAAGATCCGAGCGCCACGCCGCATGCCCAAAGGGGAGGGGCCGGGAATGCTGCAAACCAGGTTGCGCGTGGCGCGTTGCGCGGCGGCCGTGCTGGCGCTGCTGGTGGGCGCCGGCTGCGCCAATTTCGGGCCCGGCGCACTGTTGCAGACGCGCCTGCAATATAACGAAGTGGTCAAAACCACGACCGAAGAACAACTGCTGCTGAATATCGTGCGCCTGCGCTATGGCGACACACCCAGCAGCCTCGCGGTTTCCGCCATCGCGGCGCAATTCGAGCGCACCCAGTCGGCGCAACTGGCGCCGTTTTTCACGGCGGCCGGCGGCGACATCAGCCGCAGCTACGCGGCGATACTGCCGCAACTGCAGTTAGGCGGCGCGGACCGGCCCACTTTCAGCCTCACGCCGCTGGACGACCAGGAATTCACGCGCAAACTATTCACGCCGCTGCCGCTGGACGGCATCATTTATCTGGCCAAAACCACCTGGCCGATATCCACGGTATTCCGCCTCTACCTGGAAAACCTGAACTGGGTGTCGAATGCCGAAAGCGCCAGCGGCCCGACCCCGAAAATCGCGCCGAATTACGAAACTTTCCTGCGCGGCATGCACGCCCTGCAAGTGCTGCAGGATCGCGGCCACGTCGTGTTCGGTTCGGAAGAACATGACGAGCCCCTGGGCAGCCCGCTGCCGGCAAACGCCGTGCGCGCCGCAGATCTCATAGAAGCGGCGAAGAACGGCTACGAATACCGCAGCGACGAACAAGGCCGCTGGACGCTGTCGCGCAAGCTTCAAAAGCCCGTGCTGCTGTTCGATCCGCAGGCCACGGGCAGTCCGGAAATGCAGGCCGTCGTGCAGGCGTTCCACCTGCAGGGCGGCCTCACGCGCTTCGACATCACGCAGGAAGCCCTGGCGCCTTTCGCCAATAGCGAGCGCGACAAAGGCCTCACCAAGGTCGACCTGGAAACGCGCTCCTTGCTGCAGGCGCTGTATTTCGTGTCGCACGGCACCGATCTGCCGCCCGAACACGTGGCGGCCGGCGTGGTCACGGTGACCACCGATGCCGCCGGCCAGCCTTTCGACTGGCAGCGCGTGACCGGCGGCCTGTTCCACGTGAAAAGCGCCAACAGCCCGGAACGCCCGCCCGGCGCCCACGTCGCCGTGCACCACAAGGGCTGGTGGTTCTATATCGACGAAACCGACGCCGCCAGCAAATCCACGTTTTCGCTGCTCATGGAACTGGGCCGCCTGGAACTTGCCGGCAAGTCCGGCCCCGGCCCGCTGCTCACGCTGCCGGTGGGCGGGCGCTGAAGGC
>JAEUNN010000015.1 GCA_016791085.1 Rhodocyclaceae bacterium
CTGCGAAAACCTCAACGGCACGGATTTCGTGCCGCGCCTGCTGGCGCAGTGCTCGCGCCCGCTCCGGGTATTTCTGGTCGGCGCGCGCCCGGCGGTGGTGGAGCGCGCGCTGCGGCGCCTTGCCGAAACTTATCCGCAACATCGCTGGCTCGGCTGCCAGCACGGCTATTACGCGCACGACGCGGAAGCCGCGCTGTGCGCGCGCATCCGCGATCTGGCGCCGGATCTGCTGCTGGTGGCGCTTGGCAACCCCTTGCAGGAACAGTGGATCGTGCGCTGCGGCGCGGCCACCGGCGCCACGGTATGCATGGGCGTGGGCGCGCTGTTCGACTTTGTCGGCGGAGAAGTCAGGCGCGCGCCGGCCTGGGTGCGCCGCCTGCGCTGCGAATGGATCTATCGCCTGCTGCAGGAGCCGGGCCGCCTGTGGCGGCGCTACCTGATCGGCAATGTCAGTTTTCTTTGGGCCGCACGCGGAGATGCCACATGAAACCTGCCGCCGCACCTGTCGTGCTGCACCTGGCGGTCGACTATCCCAACCTGTACCGCCCGGAAAATACCCTGGCCGTGCGCAATTTCGTCGATGCCGCGGCGGGGCCGCAGCACCTGGTCGTGGCGCTCACGCGCAGCGCCAATCCGTTCGCCGTGGCGGCGGCGGACGGCGACGGGCAGGGCGATGCGCGCATCGTGTCCATGCGCTATTGGGGTTTGCCGTTCGGCCTGCTGCTGGCGCTGTCCATGTTCATCGTGGCGTTGCGCGTGCGCCTGTTGCTGGCGCGGCGCGGCTTGCGCCCGCTCATCGTGCATGCGCACAAATTCAGTTTCGAAGGCCTGGCCGGCTGGTGGCTGGCACGCTGGGCGCGCGTGCCGCTGGTGCTTTCTGTGCGCGGCGAGGCGGAATCCAAGGTGCTGCGCTACAAGCCGCTGTACCGGCCGCTGTTGCAGCGCGTGCTGCAGGACGCGGCGCGCATTTATTACGTGTCGGCCTGGTTCCGGCCGCTCATGCGGCGGCATTTCCGCGTGGCCGACGCCGCCGAGCGGCTGCTGCCGAATTTCGTGGCGCGACCCGCCGCGGCCGCCGTGGGGGTGCCGCACATCGACCGCCTGGTGACCGTGCTGGACCTCAATGTCTATCGCAAAAAAGGCCTGGACCGCCTGCTGCCCGCGCTACTGGCCTGCCGCGAGCGCTACCCGCGCGTGCATCTGGATATCGTCGGGCGCGGCAGTGTGGAGGCGACGGCCGAAGTGCGCCACCTGATCGAGCGCCTGGGCCTCGATGCGCAAGTCAGCCTGATCGGGCCTCTGGGCCACGCCGAGTTGCTTGCGCGCCTGCCGTCCTATGCCGGCCTGGTGCTGCCCAGCCACAACGAAACGTTCGGCATGGTGTATGTGGAGGCGCTATTGGCCTGCGTGCCCATATTGCATTCGCGCGGCACCGGCATAGATGGTTTCGTCGATTTCGTGGAGGCGCGCGTGGCGGTCGATCCCATGCACGTGGCGGCCGTCGCGGCCGGGCTGGAACGCCTGCTGGCGCACCAGGGCGAGTGGCGCGAGTGGCTCAAGACACACCGCGCGCAGGTCGCGGCGGAATTCGACCAGCGCCGCTACGTGGTCGAATACCTCGAACTGGTGGGGCAGTGCGCCTGATGCGGCATGTCGCTCCCGCGCAGGTGCGCCGGAGCGCGCCATGAAGCGCGCGCTGGCCCTGTCGGTGGCCGACCAGGCGTTGCTGTCGGCTTTCGGTTTCGGGCTGAACCTGTACCTCATCCGCGCCTGGCCGCCCGAACAGTTCGGCTTTTTCGCGGTGCTGGCGGCAGCCGGCGTATTCGCGGCCATGCTGCAGAACGCGCTGGTCAACACGCCTCTGGCCGTGCATTTGCCGGTGGCGCCGGGCAGCGCCGAGCGCGCCCTGCTGCGGCGCGCCTTCGGCAGCGCCAATCTGTTGCTCACGCTGCTGGTGCTGGTGCTGGCCTGGGCGCTGGTCGCATTGAGCCTGGGCGGCGGCCAGGCGCTGCTGGCGGCGGTCGCCGCGCTGCATGCCGCCGCGCAATTCCAGCGCGAGTACTACCGCAGCCGCCTGGCCGTGGAGGCGCAAATGCGCGCCCTGCTGCTGGCCGATGCCGCCTACCTGCTGCTCGCCTGCGGCGCGCTCGGTGCCATCGAATACGCGGAATTGCCGGTGCAACAGGCGCTGCCGGTGCTGCTGGGGGCGCTCGCCGGGGCGGCCTTGCTGTCGGTCGCGCCGCACTGGCGGCCTTTGCGTCCGGCCGCGTGGCCCGCGCTGCCGCGCGAATTGCGGCAGGTGTTCGGCGCGCAAATGCACGAAATCCGCTGGAGTCTGGCCGGCGTGATCACCACCGACATGCAGAACCGCGGCTACATATTCGTGGCCGCGGCGGTATTCGGCCCGGCGGCGGTCGCGCATTTGCAGGCCGGCCGGCTGTTTTTCGGGCCGCTCAACCTGCTCTCCGGCGCCTGGGCGCGTGTGGCGCGCCCGCGCCTCGCGCGCTGCGCAGGGCAGGGCGAGCAAGCCGCATTCGCGGCCCTGCTGCGCCAGGCCGCGCTGCTGTTCGTGGCCCTCAATGCCGCCTTCCTGGGCGCGCTGTGGCTGGCCTGGCCGCTACTTGCCGAACATGTTTTCGGCGACAAATATCGCCACATGGGCGGGCTCGTTGCGGCCTGGGGGCTTGCCAATCTGCTGTTCCAGCTGCGCTCCTGCCTCGCCACCGGCGTGCAGGCGCTGCGCCGCTTCCGCGATCTGACCATGGCCACGCTGTATGGCGCGCTATTGTCGGCGCTGCTGCTGGCGGCGGTATGCGCGGCGGTCTGGGAGCAAGGTTTGATCGCTTCCGTGATAGCCGGCGAATGCGTGGCGCTGGTGGTGGTGGTGGCGATTTTGCGCCAGCACGCGGATGCGCGCGCGCCCGCCGCCGCGCCCGCCGGCGCGCTGGCACAGCCATGAGCGCCATGGCCGCGCCGAGCCGCGCGCTGGCGTGCCAACCGGGGAGTACCTGCATGTCCTGGCGCCCGTCTGTTCCGTGGCGTGGCCGGCGCGTCCGCGCCATCGCCGTAATTGTCGCCTGCTGCCTGGCCGGCACTGCTGCGGCGGCCTGCCGCCCGCCCTACCACGGCATCAATCTGGTGCCGCTGCCGCAGGGCTGGTACCAGGGCGCGGTCGAACTGCTGTTTCCGACCGCGGCCCACATCGCCTACTACAAGGGCGCCGGCATGAATGCCATACGCCTGCCCCTGGTCTGGGAAACCCTGCAGCCGGTGCTGTACGGCGAACTCGATGCGCGCTACCTGGGCCATGTGCGCGAATTTCTCGAGCGCGCCCGCGCACAGGACATGCCGGTGCTGCTGGACCTGCACAACTATGCGCGCTACCGCGGCAACCTGGTAGGCAGCGCGGAGGTGCCCCTGGCCGCCTTCGAGGACCTCTGGCGCCGCCTGGCCGCTGCATTGCGCGCGCATCCGGCGGTGCTGGGCTATGGGCTCATGAACGAACCGCACGATAGCGCGGGGTTGTGGCCGGCCGCCGCTCAGGCCGGCGTCGATGGCGTGCGCGCGGCCGACCGCGAACGTCCCATATACGTGGCGGGCGACAGCTGGAGCAATGCCCAGCGCTGGCCGGCCGTGCATGCGGCGCCTTTCGTGCGCGACCCGGCCGGGCGCATCGTGTATGAAGCGCACCTGTATTTCGACGACGACTTCAGCGGGCGCTATAAAACGCCGCCCGGCAATACCGATGTGGCGGCGCGCGCTGAGCGCCGCCTGGCTCCTTTCCTGCGCTGGCTGGCGGCGCACGGCCAGCGTGGCGCCATAGGCGAAACCGGCGTGCCCATGGACGATGCGCGCTGGCTGGACGCGCTGGCCAAATTCCTCGACATGAGCGCGGCGGCCTGCCTGGACTGGTTCATT
>JAEUNN010000049.1 GCA_016791085.1 Rhodocyclaceae bacterium
ATGCCGCGCATGATTTCCAGCGGTGGGGGCGGGCAGCCGGGCACGGCGACGTCCACCGGAATCACGTTGGCGACGCGGCCGCGGCAGGCGTAGTTTTCGCCGAATATGCCGCCGTCGCAGCCGCAGTCGCCTACCGCGACGACTAAACGCGGCTCGGGCGTGGCCTCGTAAGTGCGGCGCAGCGCCACTTCCATGTTGCGCGATACCGGGCCGGTTACCAGCAACATGTCGGCGTGGCGCGGGCTGGCGACGAATTTGATGCCCAGGCCTTCAAGGTTGTAATAGGGGTTGTTGAGCGCGTGGATTTCGAGTTCGCAGCCATTGCAGGAGCCGGCGTCGACTTCGCGTATGGTGAGCGCGCGGCCCAGTATGGCGAGCAGTTCTTCCTGGATGGCCGTGGGTTCGGCCTTGAGCGCGCCGGCATCCTGCGGCGGCGCTTCGGTGACCAGGTTGTGGCTGACCGATTGCTGCAGGATTTTCCAGATCACAGATCGGCTCCCGCATAACTGAGGTTGAACGACTTATTGATGAGCGGAAAATCCGGCACGATATTGCCCATGATGGCGTGTTCGAGCACCGGCCAGTTCTGCCAGGAGGGGTCGTGGCAGTGGCAGCGGCGGATCGCGTTGTCGCCGGAGGAGCCGTCCAGTTCCAGCGCCACGAATATTTCGCCGCGCCAGCCTTCCACCCAGCCGGCGCCTATCGACGCTTTGGCCGGCAGTTCCGGCGGCGTGCATGTTTCACCGGCGGGCATTTGCACCAGCAGGTCGCGGATGAGGCGCAGCGATTCGAAAATTTCGTCGAAGCGCACCGCGGCGCGCGCGGCCACGTCGCCATTGGCGTGCCGCGCCATGGTCACTTTGAGCGCGTCATAGGGCGCGTGCGGGTGGTCGCAGCGCAGGTCGGCGGCGATGCCGCTCGCGCGCGCGGCAAAGCCGACCAGGCCGAGTTGCCGCGCCAGGTCGGTTTTGACGCGGCCAGTCGTGATGAAGCGGTCCTGCAGGCCCGAGTGGTCGTCGTAGATGCGGCGCAGGATATGCACCTCGCGCTCGATGGCGTGGCACTGTTCGATCATTTGCGCGGCGTGCCGGGGTTCCAGGTCGCGCGCGACGCCGCCCGGCAGCACGGCGTCCATCATGAAGCGGTGGCCGAATACCGCGGCGGATACGCGCAGCCAGTTTTCTTTCAGGCGCAGAAATTGCGCCAGGCCGAATCCCAGCGCGGCGTCGTTGCCCAGGGCGCCGAGGTCGCCCAGGTGGTTGGCGACGCGCTCGCGTTCCAGCATGAGTGCGCGCAGCCATTGCGCGCGCGGCGGCACGCTGGTGCGCGCGGCGGCTTCGAGCGCCATGCAATAGGCCCAGGCGAAGGCCACGGTGCTGTCGCCGGATACCCGGCCGGCCAGGCGGTGCGCTTCCAGCGCGGGCAGTTGCGTGAAGCGCAGGTCTATGCCTTTGTGCTTGTAGCCGAGGCGTTCTTCGAGCCGCAGCACTTTTTCGCCGACTATCGAAAAGCGGAAATGGCCCGGCTCTATGATGCCGGCGTGCACGGGGCCGACCGGAATTTCGTGCACGCCTTCGCCTTCCACGCGCACGAAAGCATAGTCGGGCTGGGCCGGCGCGGGCTGGAACAGGTCGCCGGCCGCGCCTGCGCGCAGCGGGAAAGCATCGCCCTCCCAGGCGCCGTGGTCCAGCCAGGGCCGCGTGTCGGCCGCTCCGGCGGCTTGGAAGCCGTACAGGTCGGAGGTGGCGCGCTGCATGCGGCAGGCGGCCGGGAATATGCCGGACAAGTCGGGGTAGGCGAGCGCGTGGCGGTCCAGCGCCAGGTCCACCCACAGCAGGCCTTCGGCCAGCGCATAGGCGGCGCACATGTAAAAGTCGCCGGCCGCGCCGCGGCGCCGGTCGGAGCCCCAGAGCGCGAGCAGGCGTCCGCCGCTGTCGCGCGCGGCGCGTGCGACGGCGGTCCAGTCGTCCGGGCGCACCTGGGTGCGGAAAGCCGGCACGGGCAGGGCAAGTTTTTCGGTGTCGAGTTCCAGCGTGGCCAGCCGCATGTCAACCTCCCATCATGGCGGCGGCCTGGCGGTACCAGGCGTCTAGGTAGGGCGGAATGTAGAGGCCCAGCATGAGGCCCAGCCCCAGGTGGGCATATACCGGCAGGTGCGCGGGCGCCAGCGTGGCCGGTCCGCTATTGGCCAGGTTGGTGGCGCCGAACACCATTTCCTGCACGCGCATGAATACCGCGCCGAACGCCACGCCCAGGGCCAGCAGCAGGAAAGGCGTGGCCCAGGGCTGTTCGCGCATGGCGGTGGTGAGAATAAGAAATTCGCTCGCGAATACGCCGAACGGCGGCATGCCCAATATGGCCAGCGCGCCCAGCATCAGGCTCCAGCCCAATAACGGGCTGATTTTGAGCAGGCCGCGTATGTCGGCCATGATTTGCGTGCCGGCTTTTTGCGTGGCATGGCCGACCGCAAAAAAAATCGCGGATTTGATCAGCGAATGCACGGTCATGTGCAGCAGGCCCGCGAAATTGGCGACCGGCCCGCCCACGCCGAACGCGAAAGTCATGAGGCCCATGTGTTCGATGGACGAATAGGCGAACATGCGCTTCACGTCTTTCTGGCGCAGCAGGAAAAATGCCGCGGTCAGCACCGACAGCAGGCCGAAACCCATCATGAGGCGCGCGGCGAGCGGCGTTTGCAGCGCGCCGTCGGTCAGCACCTTGCAGCGCAACAGCGCGTACAGGGCCACGTTGAGCAATAGGCCGGACAGCACCGCGGATACCGGCGTGGGACCTTCGGCGTGCGCGTCCGGTAGCCAGTTGTGCAGCGGCACGAGGCCGACCTTGGTGCCATAGCCTATGAACAGGAAAGCGAATGCCAGCGTGATGATGTCCGGGTCGAGCTGGGTTTTGACGGCATCCAGATTGGTCCATAACAGCGCGCCGCCTTCGGCGCCCAGTACTTTTTCGGCCGCCATGTAGAGCAGCACCGTGCCGAACAGCGCCTGCGCGATGCCGACGCCGCACAGGATGAAATATTTCCAGGCCGCCTCCAGGCTGGCCGCGGTGCGATACACGCTCACCAGCAGCACCGTGGCCAGCGTGGCGGCTTCCATGGCCACCCACAACAGTCCCATGTTGTTGGTGGTGAGCGCCAGCAGCATGGTGAAATTGAACAGCTGATACATGCTGTGATAGAGCCGCAGCCGCGGCGGCGTCATTTTGCCGTGCTCGGCTTCCATGCGCATGTAGGGGCGCGAAAAGATGGCCGTGGTAAGGCCCACGAAAGCCGTCAGCGCGACCAGAAACACGTTCAGTGGGTCGATGAAAAACGCCTGGTCCCAGGCGAA
>JAEUNN010000081.1 GCA_016791085.1 Rhodocyclaceae bacterium
GGCGGCGATATCCCATAGCGAGCGCAGCATGATGCCGTGCCCGGCCAGGCCCCAGGCGCGCACGATTTCGCCGTTGTTGGACGACATGCGCCCATGCACGCGCACGGCCTCGACACCCTGCGGCCCGGTCAGCGCCCAGCGGCCATAGTCCTGGTCGCGCTCGCGGATCACGATGCAGTCGTGTTCGGCCAGGTCGGCGAGCCGGGCCGGCGTGCCGCGGTGCGCCAGATAGTCCGGCGCGGCGCACAGCACGCGGCGGTTGGCGGCGAGGCGGCGCGCGATCAGGTGCGGCTCATGCACGGCGCCCACGCGTATGTCGAGCTGAAAGCCTTCGTCTATGAGGTCGACCGGACGGTCCAGCAATTCGAGCTGTAGTTCGATGCCGGCGTGGCGCGCGGCAAATTCGGATAGCGCCGCGGCGAGGTGGCGGCGGCCGAAGCCGTGGCTGCTGCATATGCGCAGTGCGCCGGCCGGGGCCAGGGCGACTTGCGATACTTCCGCGCTCATCTGATCCACGTCTTCAAGTATGCGTTCGGCCCAGGCGCGCACCACGTCGCCGTGCTCGGTGGCCACCACCTGGCGGGTGGTGCGGTGCAGAAGGCGCGCCTGCAGACTACGCTCCAACAAGCTCAGGCGCTTGCTCACATAGGCCTTGGATACGCCCAGTTCGCGCGCCGTGGCGGCCAGGCTGCGCTGCTTGAGCACGGCGCAGAACACGCGCAAATCTTCGAGCAGAGGTTTTTCGTTCACGGAGTGTGCACGCTACGGCCATGAATCGGGGGATTCCAAAAAGAATCGTGTCCGCTAATCTACACCCATCGCCACACATCTGGAGGAAAGCAGCATGAGCGCACATCGCATCGCCGTGATCGCCGGGGACGGCATAGGCCGCGAAGTCATGCCCGAAGGTTTGCGCGTGGTCGCAGCCGCCGCGCAGCAATTTGGTATCGAACTGGAATTCACGCACTTCGACTGGGCCCACTGCGACTATTACCTCGAACACGGCAAAATGATGCCGGACGACTGGCACGTGCAACTCAAGCCTTTCGACGCCATCTATTTCGGCGCCGTGGGCTGGCCCGACAAGGTGCCCGACCACATATCGCTGTGGGGCTCGCTCATACGCTTCCGGCGCGAATTCGACCAGTACGTGAATTTGCGGCCGGTGCGGCTCATGCCCGGCGTACCTTGTCCGCTCGCCAACCGCAAGGTGGGCGACATCGATTTTTACGTGGTGCGGGAAAACACCGAAGGCGAATATTCGTCCGTGGGCGGCCGCATATTCGAAGGCACGGAGCGCGAAACCGTGCTGCAGGAAGCCGTGTTCACGCGGCGCGGTGTGGATCGCATCCTGAAATACGCGTTCGAACTGGCCGCCAGCCGGCCGAAAAAGCACCTGACTTCGGCCACCAAATCGAACGGTATCGCGATCAGCATGCCTTACTGGGACGAGCGCGTCGCCGCGATGGCGCAGTCCTACCCGCAGGTGGCCTGGGACAAGTACCACATCGACATCCTGACCGCGCGCTTCGTGCTGAGCCCGGAGCGCTTCGACGTGGTGGTGGCGTCCAACCTGTTCGGCGACATCCTGTCCGATCTGGGGCCGGCCTGCGCCGGCACCATAGGCATCGCGCCTTCGGCCAACCTGAACCCGGAGCGCGACTTTCCGTCGCTATTCGAGCCCGTGCATGGGTCGGCGCCGGACATATACGGGCGCAATATCGCCAACCCGGTCGCCATGATCTGGTCGGGCGCGATGATGCTGGATTTTCTGGGCCACCGCGGCGCCCACGACGCGATCATGCGCGCCATAGAAACCGTACTGGTCGAAGGGCCGCGCACGCCGGACATGGGCGGCACGGCCAGCACCACCGACATGGGACGCGCGATCGCCGATGCCATGAAAAACTGAAATCCACAATTCACAAAAAGCGTGGACAGGTCTGTGGACAACCCTGTGCAGTCCTTGCGGCGCAACGCTTTTGGCGGTGTGCCGCAAAAATGGGCAGCAGGCCGGCCGGCTGTTGACAACGAGGAGGCATCATGAACGAAAGTCTGTTTCCCGGATACGCCTTGCGCGACATCGATGTCGGCGCGGGCATACGCCTGCGCGTGCGTACCGGCGGCGAGGGCCCGCCGCTACTGCTGCTGCACGGCCACCCGCAAACCCATGCCATCTGGCACAAAGTGGCGCCGGAACTGGCGCGGCGCTACACCCTGGTGGC
>JAEUNN010000084.1 GCA_016791085.1 Rhodocyclaceae bacterium
GCACGTCGGAGCCTACGGCAAACCGCTCGCGATCCTGCTGGTTCTTGATTTCGCGCAGGTTCAGGTATTCGCCGTTGGGGCCGCCCACATATACGCTTTCCAGCATGGTGTTGGCGCGCAGTATGGACGCCTGGGCCGGCAGCCGCAGCAGCCAGTCATCGAGCCGCCCGGTTTTCAGGTCGGGCACATTAGACAGCAAATTCAGAAGCGAAGTGGGCGGCAGCAGCAGGCGTTCCAGCTCAAGCTCGGCCTGACGCGCCAAATCCTGCGCGTTCTGTGTGACCTCATCGTCCGCAAGCCAACTTAGCAGGAAATAACTGCCCGACGCGCAGGCGATGCCGAACACCAGCACCATCCCCCCGATCAGCCCTTGCAAATGCTTGCGTATCGTCGTCATGTCGCCAACTTGCCAGATTGCCCCCGGCCGAGCGCACCCGCAGCCACCCGGACAGCTCGATCACATTGCGGGAAATCAGGCCATTATATCGATCGGGCTTTTGGGCGCGAGGCGAGCTTCGGCCCGGCACTTCCGTACCGTGCGTTGCGCGCGGGTTCGGGCCCAGCGCAGCAAATTCGCCGCGCCTGCAGGGCCAGCGTGCGCGCTGGCGTGCGCCACGCCGGACCGGGCGCCCAAGGACCGGATCAAACAAGCCCCTCCGTCATGGCAGATGTGCGTGCGGCTTTCCGGTCCTTGCAATTCCTCGCCGGCTCTTGTTCCGGCTTGGCCGAACCCGGGTGGGCAGGCACCGCGGAGGCCGTGCCCACCCTTGATCCAGGCACTCAGGGCAGAAAATCCGCCAGCTTGCGCCCAGCCTTCAAGCCGTCGATTGCGCGAAACGACCGTCAAGGCTAAGCCGGGCGACGCCATGTTCGAGGGCGCTGGCGGCGATCCACAGACCATGGGTAGCGACGGGCTGGCCTTTGCGGCGCAGGGCGGCACGAACCATGGCGTAACTGTGCGCCGTGTTGGTCGTGACCGGCAGCACGGAAACCCTGGGCGTATTCAGGAAACGGTTCAACTCCTCGCGCTTTTTTGCTTCCCGCGAGCCGGCGGCGTAGCCAGCGAGCAATTCCCCCATTACGGCGCTGCACATGAACAGCCTGGCTGCGTGGGCCAGCGTCTCGACGATATCCGGATCGCCACGCATGCAGGCGGCGTAGGCGCTGGTGTCACTCAGCACAGGGCGCATGTCATTTCCAGAGCGACTTATCCACCGCATCGAAGGGCGCCGTTGCCGCCGCGAACTGAGCGGCTTCCTCGACGCTCCAGCAGCCCGCCAGACCGTCCAGGTCCCCATGCCGAAGCGCCCCGGGCTTGGTTCAACGCCGGGTCGAACCCGGTTCGCCGTAGCGGCCTTGCGCGGACCGGAAGCACTGGCATCGTTCGCTGGAATCCGTGGTGGAAGTGCACGCGCGCCGCGGCTCTGTTGCAAGACCGGGGCGCGCAAAACCGGCGCGGTACCCAGGAATCGGCCCCTGCCCGATCGGCACCCCCTACGGCCCGCCAAGAAAAGCCCATGCGCAACGGCAGCGGTGCGACCGGCCGTGACACCCGGCCTGTCGCACGCTGCAAATGCCCGCTACGCGGCCCATTCGAGCGTGTCGCTCGCACATCACCAGAATGCCCATCCCGCGAACGAGCCGGGATGCCGGCAATCGGTAACGAGGCAAACCCGAGCGCCGCCCACGCACGCACTACTGCGCCACAGGCAG
>JAEUNN010000153.1 GCA_016791085.1 Rhodocyclaceae bacterium
GCGTCAGCGCGTTTGCGCCGCGGCAAGTTCGCGCTCGTCCCAGTGCGCCTTGGTGGCGAGAATGTCCGGCAACTTGCGCCGGAAGGCGTTGACCAGTCCGGCATCCAGGTGGGAACCGGCCATTTCGTCCATGGTGTCCAGTACGCGCTCGAGCGGCCAGGCCTCCTTGTAGGGGCGTTTCATGGACAGTGCGTCGAATACGTCGGCCACCGCCACGATGCGTGCCGACTCGGGAATCTGTTCGCCCGCGAGCCCGCAGGGATAGCCGCTGCCGTCCCATTTTTCGTGATGGTAGAGCGCAATTTCGGCCGCCAGCCGAAATAGCGGCGCGCCGCTTTTGCTCAGGATGTCGTGGCCTATGCGCGAATGGGTGCGCATGACGGCCCATTCGTCGGCATCCAGCTTGCCCGGTTTTTTCAGGATGGCGTGCGGGATGCCGATTTTGCCGGTGTCGTGCATGGGAGCGGCCAGGTTCAGCATGGCCGCCTGCGCCGGGCGCCAGCCTGCGGCCAGCGCCAGCACGCGCGCGTAGGCGGCCATGCGCCAGATATGCAGGCCGGTGTCGGTGTCGTTGTAATGGCCGGCTTCGCCCAGCATTTCCACGGCGGCGCGCTGACTGGCTTCCAGCTCCGTGGCATGCACCAGGGACAGGTGCGTGCGCACGCGGGCACGCAGCAGGGCCGGCGAAATCGGCTTGCTCACGTAATCGACTGCACCGGCGTCGAACCCTTCCTGTTCGTCGTATTCGTCGGCTCGGCTGCTCACGAATATGATGGGGATTTGACGTGTGCCGGCGCTGGCCTTGATGCGCCGCGCCACCGCAAATCCGTCGAAATCCGGCAGTTGCACGTCCAGCAATATCAAGGCAGGACCATGTTTTGCCACCGCCAGCAGCGCGTCCGCTCCGTTGCGCGCAAAAACCAGTGCATGGCTGTCCTGCAGGCAGGCACGCATGAGGGCCAGATTGGCCGGGTCGTCGTCGACGCAAAGTATCGGATTGGGGTCCATCGGGGTTCCTTTCAAGGCGCCATGCCCACGGGCATGTCGGTACGTAACAAAGCTTCGGCCGCGCGGAAATCGAAGCCATCGACGGCAGCGCGCAGCGCGTGCATCTGTGCCGCCGGCAATACCTGGGCCAAATCCGGCAGCAGCGCTTCGATTTGCGCAGGCGTATCGCAATCGAGCGCATGCAGGGCTTTTTCGATTAGCGGGCAGCGGTCCGCGGGCGGCGCCGGGCCGTCCGCGCTTGCCGGCGGGGCGTCCGTGCCGGCGTAGCCGGCGACGGCGCGCCAGGTTTCCTGCAGGGTTTGTTTCAGTCTGCATGCGGCCGCCGTGGCGTCGCCGCCGTCGTGCAGCACGCGCTCCAGGTCACGCGCGTGCTCTGCCGCGCGCACCAGCGCCAGCGCGCCGGCGGCGCCGCACAGTTTGTGCGCGATCGCCTTGGCGCGCGCGCGATCGCCCCCCGCAAGGGCGTCCAGTATCTGTTCGGCGTCGCCGGCGTGGATTTGCGCGCAGCGGCGCAGGTTGTTGCGATAGAGCTCCATTTTTCGCCACAGCGCGCCGGCGCGCACCGCATCCAGAAGCACGAGCTCGGCTGTGTCGGGGTGTTCGGCGGCGGCGGCCGGCGCGGGCTCGGCAGTGGCCGGATTGCCGCGCGCGAGGCTGCGCACGGCCTCGATCAGCACGTCCACGTCAAACGGTTTGGCGACGTACGCATCGACACCGGCTGCATAGGCCGCGTCGCGCTGGCTGCTGAAAGCCCCGGCCGTGAGCGCCAGCACCGGCAGCGCGGCAAGTGCCGCAGTGGCGCGAATTTCACGTGTGGCGGCATAGCCGTCGAGTTCCGGCATCTGCATGTCCATCAGCACCACGTCATAGGCGTCGGGGCGCGCCCGCAGCATCGCCAGCGCCTGCTTGCCATCCGCCGCCAGGTCCACGCGCGCGCCTTCGCCGGACAACAGGCGCTCGGCCACCTCGCGGTTGAGATCGCTGTCATCGACCACCAATGTCCGTACGCCGGCAAGCCTTGCGCGGCTGGCGTGTGTGCGGTGATCCGCGATACATGCGCTGCCGGCCTTGGCCACCGCGTCGTACAGACTGGAACCGGTGACCGGCTTGGTAAGTATGGCGTCCACCAGCTTGCCGGCCTGGCGGCATAAATTGTCGCGCTCGCATGCGCTGGCCATGATGAATATGGGGGACTTGCGGTTGCCCAGTTGTTCGCGTATGGCGACTGCGGTCGCCAGTCCGTCCATGTCCGGCATGCGCCAGTCGAGCACCACCGCGTCGTAGGGCAGGGCGGCACCGTCACGCACCGCCTTGACGGCCTGGCGCCCGCAGCATACGGCTTCGTAGCCCCAACCCAGGCTGGCCGCCGCCTCGCACACGCTGGTGCGCGCGCCGTCGTGGTCGTCGGCGACCAGGATGCGCTGGTGTTCGCAGCCCTGCTGGACTAGTTGGGCCGCGTCGGTCAGCTCGAATTCGAGTTCGAAGGAAAATTCGCTACCCGTGCCGAGCCGGCTGGCCAGTTGCAGTTCGCCACCCATGAGCCGGACCAGGCGCGAGCTGATGGCGAGGCCCAGCCCGGACCCGCCGAAATTGCGTGATGTGGAACTGTCTGCCTGGGTGAAGGCCTCGAATATCGTGCGCTGTTTGTCCTCCGCGATGCCGATACCGGTGTCGCGCACCGCGAAGCGCAGGCCCACCCGCTTCGGGTCGCTGGTGCGGCTGGTGCGCGAAACGGTCACGTGTACCTCGCCGCGCTCGGTGAATTTGATCGCATTGCCGGCCAGGTTGATAAGTACCTGGCTCAGGCGCAGTCCGTCGCCCATGAGGTAATTGCTGCCGCCGGGCGGCGAATCGACGATGACTTCGATGGGTTTGGTTCCGACCGTACTTGCCATGATGCAGGCTGCGTTATCCAGCACTTCGCACAGGCGGAACGGCGCGTGCTCGATTTCCAGGCGTTGCGCCTCGATTTTCGAGAAGTCGAGTATGTCGTTGATGAGATCCAGCAGCGAGCGGCCGGCGCGGCGGATTTTCTGCACCATGCCGTGCGCATCGGCGTTGAGCGGCTGTTGCTCCAGCATGTAGGCGAGGCCCAGTATGGCGTTCATGGGGGTGCGTATTTCGTGGCTCATGTTGGCCAGAAACTCGGATTTCGCCTGGCTGGCGAGGCGTGATTCCTCCAGCGCCTCGTTCAGCTCGCGAGTACGCCGGGTGACCTGCTGTTCCAGCGCGGCCGTCAAGTCATGCGCGCGCTGTTGCGCGAGTTTTTCGTCGCTGACGTCGCGATTCACGCCGACCACCTGACAGATGGCGCCGCTGGCATCGTGTTCGACCATGCCGTTGGCCTGAATGTGGCGCACCTGGCCATTTTCGAGCACGATGCGGAACGCATGGTCGAAGCGCCCGTTGTGCAGCACCTGCTGGTGCAGGGCGGTCTCTGTCGCGGCCGCGTCGTCCGGGTGCAGGCGCGCGCGCCAGTACGCGTAACACTGCCCGGAGTCGGCGATTTCCGTCGGTGCGCCGTACAGCGCGGCGGTGCGATCGTCCCAGACGAGCCGTTGTTCGGCGACGTGCCACACCCACACACCTATGCCGGCGCCTTCCACGGCCAGTTTCACGCGCGTCAGCGCAGCCTGCAATTGACGTTCCAGTTCCAGGCGCGCGCTAATGTCGCGCACGATGGCGGCGGCGCCCTCGATCTTGCCCTGCGGCCCCAATAGTGGCGAAACGCTGACCGATACGTCTATGCGTTGTCCGTCGCGGCGCCGGCACACCGAAACGAAAGGCGGCACTTCGGCGCCGGTCGCGATGCGCGCAAGTATCGTGGCTTCTTCGGCGTGGCGGTCGGCCGGGACGATGAGATGGCGCAGGGGGTGGCCCAAAGCTTCGGCGGCGGAATAGCCGAATATGCGTTCGGCTGCCGGATTCCAGCTGGTGACCGTGCCATTCAGGTCCTTGCCTATGATGGCGTCACGGGAGGTGGTCACGATGGCGGCGAGGCGGGCCTGTTCCAGCGCCGCGTTGCGGTCGCGCCGCCGGCCGGCCACGAACAGGTAGGTGGCGCACGCGGCCAGGCCGGCCAGCCACAGCGCCTGGGCTGCGGCGAGCCATGGGCTGGGCGCCGGCAGGCCGCTCAGGAAGCTTTGCGTCGCCCTGATTCTGAGCGCCCACTTGCGGCCGTACAGAGGCAGCGTGACGTGCCGTTCCAGCCCGCCGGCCGCCGGCTCATGGGCGCCGGCCGTGGCATACACGGCTTCGGGAGCGCTACTGCGGTCTTCGATCGCCAGCGTGTATTCGCCCGTGCGTGCGCCCAGGCTGGCGAGCACCTGGGCTGGTGCCAATGCCGCGACGCTCCAGCCCAGGGTGGCGCGTTCGATTTCCGCGTCGCTGGTGGCCGGCAGATCGTCGCGCAGCACCGGCAGCAACAGCAGCAGGCCGCGCTGCGGCGTGCCCGCTTCCTGCAGCAGCGAAACCGGTGCGCTCAAGCTCGCCTGGCCGCCGTACATGGCCGCGCTTGCCGCCGACGCGCGCCTTGCTTCCGAGGCGATGTCCCATCCCAACATGCGCCGGACGCCATCTTGCGGCTCGAAATAGCGGAGCACGTAGCGGTCGCCGCGATGCGGCGCAAATTGGCGCAGCGCGAAATCCGGCGCGCCGTCGCGCCGGGCGGCTGCGACGAACTGCGCTTCGGCGTCCGCCGGCACGCGCTGGATATAGCCAAAGCCCAAGGCGCCCGGAAATTCCCTTGCCATGTCGCGCGACTTGGCATAAGCGCGAAAGCGCTCGTACGTGATGTGTTCGGGACCGGCCGCGACGATGGCGCCGCGCGTGCCGCGCAGGCCATATTCGTAAGTGCTGAAGCGGGCGGCAATTTGCCCGGCCACCTCGCGCGCGAGCGCGTCGAAGGCGCGCTCGCCCTGTGCGCGCCGCGTGGCCGATTGATGTATCGCGATCGCGGTGGCGATGCCGAGCACCAGCACGAATGTCGCCGCTGCGGCGGCTGGCGGCCGGCCGCCGGTGAACCAGGCGAATTTCATATGGCATGTACCTCCAAAGATGCTGTATATGCCTACGGTGCGTCGTCTGGAATTTTTATAGCACTGCACAAAAAAATTTTTTCTTAAGCAATATCATGGCTTTGCAGACTGAATTGCGGCTTGTGATTATCACTAAAGTAATAAAACCCATGGCCGCCTGCTGCGCCGGTGACGGGTCCGGCCAGGCTCCGGCCGGGGGCGTGGCGGTGCAATTTGCCTTGCCGGCGCCTGCGCGGGCCGGCTATTCCGCCGGAGCAGATCGCTTGCTCGCGGACCGGCTGCGGGCTGCCGTCGCTTTCACGCTCCCGGTTCGGACTGCGCGTGGCGTTGCGGGTATGCAATGCACCGAAGCGGGTATGTCCATGGTCCGCAATGGTGGCTGGATCGGCGGCGGACGCGGCAAAATGCCCCGTCCGGCCCTCGTGCAGGCGGGCCGAGGCGGTGCCGGACCGGCGCACCGACCGCAAGGGTTTTCGGGAAAAAGCGCGGGCACCGCCGTGGCATCAAGGAGGTGGCGGATCAGGCCATTGCCGCCAAGTCAGGGGTGCGCCGGCCATGCCTGCCAGACTTGGGCATGCCGTCCCCGGTGGTATTGCGCGCCCGTCATTTGGCTTGGGGAAGAACAGCGGTGGGGAAATCCAGCCCGTTTCGCAGCGTGGCCGGGGGCGGATCCCTGCGGTTCGGCGGAACGGGTCCGGCGCCGGGCGCGTTGGGCCGCGCGCCCGGGCGGGGTGTCGCTCAGTTCTGCGGCACGGACGGCGCCGGGTCCATGTACACGAGTTCCCAGATGTGCCCGTCCAGGTCTTCGAAGGCGTGGCTGTACATGAAGCCCAGTTCCTGCGCCGGACGGGCAATGCCGCCGCCGGCCGCAACCGCGCGCGCGATCAGATCATCGACTTCGGCGCGGCTGTCGCAGGACAGGCAGATCAACACTTCGGTGCCGGTCCTGGCATCGCAGAGCGGCTTTTTCGTGAAGGTCGCAAAAAACGGCTCGACCAGCAGCATCACGTAAATGTCCGG
>JAEUNN010000162.1 GCA_016791085.1 Rhodocyclaceae bacterium
TAGAACGGGTTGGGGCACAGCACCAGCGCGCCGGGCCGGCTGCGGTCTATCACGCACTGCGCAAATGCGAACAGTGCTTCGCGCGTGCCGGCCACCGGCAGTATCTGTTTGTCGCAATCCAGGCTGATGCCGAAGCGGCGCGCGACCCATGCGCCCATGGCGGCGCGCAGTGCCGGTTGGCCCAGGGTGGCCGGATAGTTGGCCAGTCCGCCCAGATTGCGTACCAGGGCATCCTTGATGAATTGCGGCGTGGCGTGCTGCGGCTCGCCTATGGACAGGCGTATCGGTTTGCAGCCGGCCGGCGCTTCGACGCCCGCGGTGAGCGCACGCAGTTTCTCGAACGGATAGGGCTGCAGGAGCGCGAGATCTGGGTTCACGGTAGTTGCCGGACGGCGCCGGTCGTCGTTAGGAAACGCGCGAATTATAAGGACTTCGCCCGCCCGCCACGGCGGCTTCGCAGGTTTTCGCGTGGCGCGGCTTGGCGCCGCTCTGCCGTAGCCTGCCGCGATCAGGACTGCAGGGCGGCCTGTGGACTTTTTGTGCGCAGGCGCTCGGCGTCGCGCGCGGCTGCGGATTCCGGGTAGAAGGCCGTGAGCAGGCGCGCGTGCCGTTCGGCGCGCGCCAGCTCGCCGCGACGGTCGCAAGCCAGGATGAGCGCCAATAGCGTCGGCGGCACGCCCGGATGGTCGGATTTGCGGCGCAACAGCGGCAGCAGGGCGTTTTCGGCGTCGGCGACCAGGCCGCGCCGCGCAAAACGCATGGCCAGCCCGGTTGCCAGCGTGCGTGGCAGGCGCGCATTGGGACCGGCCAGTTTCATGTATTCGCGATAGGTGCGCAGGATCAATTCGTCGGTTGCGGCGTCTTCGTGCGGCAAGGCCAGGATGCGCCGCGCCGAACGGTGGAACTGTTCGTCGTCCGGCGCCAGTTTGCACAGGTTGTAGTGACTTTGCAGGATGTGGCGGTCGTCCGGGCGCTGTTCCACGAGCCGTGCGAAGGCGCTGCGCGCCTCGGTCATGCGCATTTGCGCCACCAGCTGGTGCGCCTTGGCGATGGCGGCCTGGAAGGCGCGTTCGGCTTCTTCGCGCTCGGCGCTGGTCACGATGTTGCTGGAGGCCGGGTCGCGGTGCTTGCGGTGTGGCAAGGACAGCACGGCGCCGCAAACAAAACCGCCAATGTGGGCAAGGTAATTGGTGTTGCCGTCCGCGCCGTACAACTGCCACGCCTCGTAGCCCAGCCACACCGGCAGCAGGTAAATCGCGCGCGCGCGTATGAAATCGAAATAGACGAAGGCGAAAATGAAAAAATTGATGCGGCGCATGCCCAGCAGCACCACGTACATGGCCATGACCCCCGACACGGCGCCGGATGCGCCCAGGCAGGGCACCTGGTCATCCGGATGCACGGCCCAGTACAGGCTGATCGCGGCGACGCCGCTCACCAGGTAATACAGCGCGAAACGCCAGGGGCCGAGCATGCGCTCGACCAGAAAGGCAACCAGGAACAGCATGACCATGTTGCCCAGCAGGTGATCCGCGCTGCCGTGCAGGAACATGTTGGTGATGAAACTTGCCGGGCGGTGCTCCGCGGCCACGAAGGCGTAGGCGGGGGATATTGCGCGGGCCTTCAGACGCTCGAATTCGGC
>JAEUNN010000204.1 GCA_016791085.1 Rhodocyclaceae bacterium
GACGAAGGCCAGATGTCCTACGGCAATGCCATCGCCGTGCATCCGGCCAACCCCGACCACGTGATTTGCGGCGGCGTAGACCTGCATGTGACGACCAATGCCGGCGCCAGCTGGCGCCGCGCGACCGAATGGGACGCCGCGCGCGGCAGCGCCGTCTACGCGCATGCCGACCACCACCGGCTGGCCATGCCCGCGGCCGCGCCGGGACGCATCTACAGCGCCAACGACGGCGGCCTGGACGTGAGCGAAGACGGCGGCCAGACCTGGACCAACCGCAGCAATGGCCTGGCGGTCACCATGTATTACGACCTCGACGTTGCACAGAGCGACGTGCGCGTATTTGGCGGCGGCGCCCAGGACAACGGCACCCTGGTCACCACGACCGGCGCGCCGGACGACGTGTTCGAGCTATTGGGCGGCGACGGCGGCTGGATGGTCGTGGACCCCAAGGATGCCGGCCACGTGATCGCTTCGTACCAGTACGGCGGCATGTACCGCTTCCGCGGCGGGTCCGCGCGCAGGGTTAGCCCGCCTTTCAAGCCGGGCGAAAGCGGCGGCATGTGGATGGTTTATATCGCCTTCGATCCCAACGATTCGAATACCTTTTATACCGGCAACCAGTGTGTCTACCGCACGCGCAACGACGGCGTGTCGTGGGACAAACTTACCCCGGTGCTGGACGCAAGTCCTATCTCGGCGATCGAAATCGCCGGGCCTTCGTCGAAAAACATTTATGTCGCAACCGAGAACGGCGGCTTCTTCCGCAGCCTGGACGGGGGCGCCACCTGGAGCGCCAATCTTGCCAGCGGCGCGCTTCCCGGCGTCATGATCACGCGCATCGCCGCACAGCCGGGCGCACCCAATACGGTCTATGTAACGTGTGCGAATTCCGGCAGCCATCACGTTTTCTGTTCGCGCGATGCCGGCGCCACCTGGACCGACATCGACGGCGGCAAGCTGCCCGACGTGCCGCACCACGCCTTGCTGGTGCGCCCCGACAAGCCTGCCGAACTTTGGGTATGCAGCGACGCGGGCGTGTATTTCAGCGCCGACGACGGACTCAAATGGAGCAATGCGACCGGCAATTTGCCGTATGTGATGGCCGTGGACCTGGTGTATCACCGCACGTCCAAAACCCTGTTCGTGGCCACTTACGGCCGCAGCGTCTGGAAAACCACCTTGACCTGAGCCGCCCCGCGCTCAGGGCTTGCGGCGCGGGGTGGTGCCGCCGCTGCGCTTGGCAAACGCGCGCGCGCGTGCGTCCAGATTGCCCGGCGGCTCGGGAATTTTTTCGGGTGCCGGCACGATCGTGACCGGCGGCTCAGCCGGCGCGCCGGCCGGCTCTGTCGGCGGGGCGGCGGGCTTGTGCCGCGGAGCGCCATCACGGGTGGACATGGCGGTTCGTGTCATTGCTCATCACCACAGTCTGCGCCATGGCCAGGCGTATGGCAAATTCCCTGCGTCTGCCGCGTGGAGGTGCGTGAACCCTGGACTGTTGCGCCAGCCGCCAAGCCGATGCGTTCGTAACGGTGCGGGATAGCTCGTCCCGTCCGGTGCGCGCCGCTTCGGCCTCAGGCCTGCCTGGGCGCGGCCCTAAGGCGCCGGGCCGGCTGCCCTTTGTCTGGCCTGATGCAGCAAATGCAGGGTGATTTTGCGCACCTCGGCCTTGCTGGCGGCGATATGCGACTTCAGCAGCACGGCGCTTTGCGCGGCGCGGCGCTGTATGAGCAGGCGCAAAATTTGCGCGTGCTCGTCGTAAGTGGCCTGGATGCGCCGCGGATTGGTGAAATCCAGGCGCCGGATGATGCGGATTTTTTCGCTTACTTCCTGATGCACGGCGGCCATTTCGGCGTTCCCGGTGGCGCGCACCAGGCCCTGGTGAAACGCTTCGTCCAGCGCGGCAACCTGCATGGGATCGCTTAGCCGGCGCTCTTCCGGAACCAGCCATATATCCTTGAGCTCGTCCAGGTTGGCGCCTTCCGGCGCCTCGCATATGCGTTCGACGGCGGCCAGTTCGAGCACGATGCGCAAATCGTAAAGCTGCTCGAAGCGGTCGAAGTCGAACGGGCGCACGGCCCAGCCGCTGCGGAAGGACACCTGCAGATAGCCTTCGCGCTGCAGGCGGTACAAGGCGTCGCGCACCGGCGTGCGCGAGGCGCC
>JAEUNN010000231.1 GCA_016791085.1 Rhodocyclaceae bacterium
GCAATGGCATGGAATCTGCTTCCCACCTGCATGCGTTTTTACCACGTACACCTATTTCTGGAGGCTTCAAAGATATGACCCCGCAACAAGTAATGGACCTGGTGAAAGAGAAAGAGGTCAAGTTCGTCGACTTCCGCTTTACCGACACGCGCGGCAAAGAACAACACGTCGGCGTACCGGTCCAGGCATTCGAAATGGACAAGTTCGAAAGCGGCCACGCCTTCGACGGCTCCTCGATTGCGGGCTGGAAAGGCATCCAGGCCTCCGACATGCTGCTCATGCCGGATCCGGAAACCGCCTACATCGATCCGTTCATGGATGAAACCACGCTGGTGCTGAGTTGCGACGTGCTCGAACCGTCCGACGGCAAGGGCTATGACCGCGATCCGCGTTCGATCGCCAAGCGCGCCGAAGCCTACCTCAAGAGTTCCGGCATCGGCGACGTGGCCTTTTTCGGCCCGGAACCCGAATTTTTCATTTTCGACGCGGTGGAATGGTCGGTCGACATGTCCGGCTCCTACTGCAAGGTGTTCTCCGAAGAAGCCGCTTGGTCGTCCTCGGAAAAATACGAAGGTGGCAACACCGGTCACCGCCCCGGCGTCAAGGGTGGTTATTTCCCGGTCCCGCCGATCGATAGCCTCAACGACATCCGCGCCGCCATGTGTCTGGCGCTGGCCGATTGCGGCGTCGAAGTCGAAGTTCACCACCACGAAGTGGCCACCGCCGGCCAGTGCGAAATCGGTACCAAATTTGGTCCGCTGGTGCGCCGCGCCGACATGACCCAGGTGCTCAAGTACGTCGTGCAGAACGTCGCGCACAGCTACGGCAAAACCGTGACCTTCATGCCCAAGCCCATCGTCGGTGACAATGGCTCCGGCATGCACGTGCATATGTCGATCTGGAAGGACGGCAAGAACCTGTTCGACGGCAACGGCTACGCCGGCCTGTCCGAATTCGCGCTGTACTACATCGGCGGTGTGATCAAGCACGCCCGTGCGTTGAACGCCATCACCAACCCGGGCACCAACTCCTACAAGCGTCTGGTGCCGGGCTTCGAAGCGCCGGTCAAGCTGGCCTATTCGGCCCGCAACCGTTCCGCGTCGATCCGCATTCCCTACGTCAACAGCCCGAAGGCGCGTCGTATCGAAGTGCGCTTCCCGGATCCGACCAGCAACCCCTACCTGGCTTTCACGGCCTTGATGATGGCCGGGCTGGATGGCGTGCAGAACAAGATTCACCCCGGCGACCCGGCCGACAAGAATCTGTACGACCTGCCGCCCGAAGAAGACGCGAAAATCCCGACCGTGTGTTCGTCGCTCGATCAGGCGTTGGATTACCTGGACAAGGACCGCGAGTTCCTGACGCGTGGTGGTGTGTTCAGCAACGACATGATCGACGCCTACATCGCACTCAAGATGGAAGAAGTCACGCGTTTCCGCATGACCACCCATCCGGTCGAGTACGACATGTACTACTCCTGCTAAGCACATCCCGGCTACGGCCGGGATGCGCGGCGCAAAAAAGACGGCCTTCGGGTCGTCTTTTTTTTCGTCCGCGGCGTTGTACCCTCACGCGCGGGGCGCTTCGCGGCGATCGCGGTTTGTCAAGCGGCCCGGCTTTCCCTACACTTGAGGCGCTACCTCAACAATCGAGTCCCGACGCATGATCCGCAATGGAAAACAGTTTGCCGCCGTCGCCCTGCTGCTGGCCGCGCTGCCGGCAGCGGCAGATGTCTACAAATGTACCGACGACGAAGGCCATGTGACCTATACGAATCAGAAGCCGGCGCCCAAAGGTTGCAAGCTGCTGTCGGTGGAGCAGCCGGTAAGCGCCGTGCCGGCCACGCGCAATCCCGCCCGTACCGGCGCAGGTTTTCCCAGGGTGGACGGCGATACCCAGAAAGCCCGCGATACCGATCGCCGCCGCATCCTCGAAGGCGAGTTGGCCAGCGAGAAAAAATATTTGGACGAAGCTCGCCAGGCTTTGGCCACGGGCGAGGCGGAACGCCAGGGCGACGAGCGCAATTACCAGAAATACACCGACCGCGTGCAGCGTCTCAAGGACGAAGTGGCCGTGCATGAGCGTAACGTGCAGGCGCTGCAGCGCGAAATTTCCAATCTCCCGCAGTGAATCCGGCGCCAGGGCAATACGCCCCTGGTTTGCGGCCGCTGTTTCGGGCGCTGGAACTATCCCCCGCAAAATCCCCCGGCAATTTAGTCCTACTCATGCCAGCCGTCCGCGGGCTGGCTTTGGCGTGCTTTTTGCTTCTATGGGGCGCATGAACCCTGCATCTTCGGACGGCAACCCATTCGGCGGACTGGACCTCCTGGCTACGGCCGTGGTGGTATGCCGCGCCGACCGTACGATTTGCTATCTGAATCCGGCCGCGGAAAACCTGTTCGCGGTGAGCGACCGTTCGCTGCGCGGAAAGGCGCTGGATCAACTGGTGGGTACGCCGTTCGGCCTGTCCGATGCGCTCGACAATGCGCTGCGCAACAACTGGAGCTATACCGGCACCAATATTTGCGTGGTGCGCAAGGGCATGGAAGATTTGCAGCTCGACTGCACGGTTACGCCCGTGGAGTCCGAATGCGCCAAATTGGTGCTTGAATTCCGGCCCATAGACCAGCAATTGCGCGTGACGCGCGAAGAGCGCTTTCTGGAACAGCAGCAGGTCACGCGCGAACTGATACGCAACCTCGCGCACGAAATCAAAAATCCGCTGGGCGGCATACGTGGATCGGCGCAATTGCTGGAACGCGAACTGGCCAATCCGGCCCTGTCGGAATATACCCAGGTCATCATCAACGAGGCCGACCGGCTGCAGGACCTCATGAACCGGCTGTTGAGCTCGCACCGGCAAATGCATCCGACGCGGCTCAATTTTCATGAAATCGTCGAGCGCGTGCGCGTGCTCACCATGGCCGAATATCCGCGCATCACGTTCCAGCGCGATTACGACGCCAGTCTGCCGGACATTACGGGCGACCGCGAACAGCTCGTGCAGACCTTGCTGAATATCGTGCGCAATGCGGCGCAGGCGCTGGGCGGCAACGGAGAAATCCAGCTGCGCACGCGCGCGCGCCGGCAGGTTACGCTGGCCAAGCGGCGCTATCGCCTGGCGCTGGAACTGCAAGTCATAGATAACGGTCCCGGGGTACCCGCGGACATACGCGACAAAATTTTCTTTCCGCTCGTGTCCGGTCGCGAGGAGGGCACGGGACTTGGACTCACGCTGGCACAAAGTTTCGTGCATCAGCACCACGGCACGATAGAAGTCGACTCGCGGCCCGGCAGGACCTGCTTCACGCTGTTGCTGCCGTACGCGAATGGAAAACACACGGAGATAGCCGCATGAATCCGGTCTGGATCGTTGATGATGATCGTTCCATACGCTGGGTGCTCGAAAAAGCGCTCACGCGCGAAGAAATACCCTGCCGCAGTTTCGCGTCGGCCTCCGACGCCTTCGCCGCCATGGACGACGGCGAAGCACCGCAAGTCGTGGTGTCCGACATACGCATGCCGGGCGAGTCGGGGCTCACCCTGCTGCAGAAGGTGAAAGAGCGCTATCCGCAAATGCCGGTCATCATCATGACCGCGTATTCGGACCTGGATAGCGCCGTGGCGGCATTTCAGGGCGGTGCGTTCGAGTATCTGCCCAAGCCTTTCGATGTCGATCAGGCGCTGGACCTGGTGCGCCGCGCCATCGACGAAAGCACGCGGCGCGACGACGAGCCGACCGAATCCACCATGGCGCCGGAAATCCTGGGCCAGGCGCCGGCCATGCAGGAGGTGTTCCGCGCCATCGGCCGGCTGTCGCAAAGCCACGCCACGGTGCTCATCAACGGTGAGTCCGGCACCGGCAAGGAACTGGTGGCGCGCGCGCTGCACCGGCATTCGCCGCGCCGCGACCATCCGTTCATCGCCATCAACACCGCCGCGATTCCGCGCGACCTGCTCGAATCCGAACTGTTCGGCCACGAGCGCGGCGCCTTCACGGGCGCCACGGCGATGCGCCGCGGGCGCTTCGAACAAGCCGAAAACGGCACGCTGTTTCTGGACGAAATCGGCGACATGCCGGCCGAGTTGCAAACCCGGCTGTTGCGCGTGCTGTCGGACGGAAATTTTTACCGCGTCGGCGGCCACGCCCCGATACGCGCCAATGTGCGCGTGATCGCCGCGACCCATCAGGATTTGGAAGAGCGCGTGCGCCAGGGCCTGTTCCGCGAAGACCTGTTTCACCGCCTCAACGTGATCCGCCTGCGCCTGCCGCCGCTGCGCGAACGGCGCGACGACATTCCGCTGCTGGTGCGCCACTTCCTCACGCGCAGCGCGCACGAACTGACCGTGGAGCCCAAGCGCCTGTCGGAATCGGCCATCAAATATCTGGCCACACTGGAATTTCCGGGCAATGTGCGGCAACTGGAAAACCTCTGCCACTGGCTCACCGTGATGGCGCCGGGGCAAACCATAGAGGTGGGCGACCTGCCGCCGGAAATGCGCGGCGAGCCGCAGCGCGACACGCCGCAGGACTGGCTGTCGGTGTTGCGCGGCGAAGCCGACCGCATGCTGGCGCGGCGCCATGGCGAAGTGTGGGATTTGCTCACGCGCCAGTTCGAGCGCACCCTGATAGAGCGCGCGCTGGCCGCCACCGGCGGGCGCCGCATCGAAGCGTCCCAGCTGTTGGGCATAGGCCGCAATACCATCACGCGCAAAATCCAGGAACTGGGCATAGAAGAAAGCCGCAATTCTTCCGACGACGCGGACGGCCGCGGCTAGAGCGGGCGCCGGCCCGGCCTGCGTGCACGCGCCCGGATGACCACGCCGCCGCGCGCGGCAGGGCTGCGTGCCGGCCGGATGCCGAAAAGTGCCTCAAATCCGGCAACCTCGTCCGTGCTTAGCGAGTAGCATGTTTACCGTCACAAAAGGCGGGGACAAACCGTGCACGAGCTGACTTCATCAACACTGGACGCAGCGCGTCTGACGCAGGCCCTGGGGGATAGCGCGGGCGCCTACGAACTGCGCTGGCTGCCGGTGTGCGCCAGTACCAATAGCGTGCTGCTGGAATTTCCGGCGCCGCCGCCGGGGGCCCCGGCCACCGTGCTGGTGGCGGACGCGCAAAGCGCCGGCCGCGGCCGGCGCGGGCGCGCCTGGCTGTCACAGCCCGGCGCGGGCCTCACCTTTTCGCTGCGGCGCAGCTTCGACCTGCCCAATATGGCCGGCATGACGGGCTTGAGCCTGGTGGTCGGGCTGGCGGTGGCGGCGGCGCTGGAAAATCTGGGCGCCGCCGGCTTAGGGCTCAAGTGGCCCAATGACATCGAAGCCGGCGGGTGCAAACTGGGCGGCGTGCTGGTCGAACTGGGGTCGGCGCAGGGGGCCGTCTGGGCGGTCATGGGCATAGGCATCAATCTGACGCTGCCGGCGTCGCTGCGCGCCGAAATCGACGTGCCCGCCACCGACCTGGCCACGCTGCTGGGCCAGCCGCCCGAGCGCGAAGCCGTGCTGGCCGCGATACTCGTGGAACTGGCCGGACGGCTGGCGGAATTCGAGCGCAAGGGCTTCGCGCCGTTTGCGGGCGCCTGGCAGGTCCGCAACGTGCATGCCGGACGCGAAGTGCGCATCGTCGATGACGGCCGCGTGGTGCAGCAGGGCCTGTGCCTGGGCGTGGCTGCCGACGGTGCGCTGCTGCTGCAAACCCCTGCCGGCGTGCAGGCCGTGATCGCCGGCGACGTAAGCCTGCGCGCGGCCGGGGACTGAACCATGCTGCTGGTCGTCGATAGCGGAAATACCCGCGTCAAATGGGGTCTGCGCGAGCGCGGCGGCTGGAAGGCAGCGGGCGTGTTCGAGCACGCGCGGCTGGCCGATATTTCCGCGCTGTGCGAACTGTGGGCCGGCGTGCATGCCGCGGCCTATTGCAACGTGGCCGGCGCCACGGTCGAATCCAACCTGCGCGCCGCGCTCGCCGCGCTGGGTGTCACGGCGCGGCGCGCCATCGCGTTGCCGCGCCAGTGTGGCGTGCAGAACGGCTACGCCAGTCCGGCCCAGCTCGGCGCGGACCGCTGGGCGGCGCTCATCGGCGCGCGCACCCTGCACGCCGGTGCCGCGCTGGTGGTGTGCGCCGGTACCGCCACCACGGTGGATTTGCTGGACAGGCACGGCATATTCCGCGGCGGCCTCATCCTGCCCGGGCTGGAACTCATGCTGTCCTCGCTGGCCCAGGGCACCGCGCAACTGCCGCGCTCGCAAGGCGACGTTGTGGCGCTGCCGCGCTCCACCCAGGATGCCATCATGAGCGGCTGCGTGGCCGCCCAACTGGGCGCCATCCTGCGCATGTGGGCGCAGATCGCGACCCCCGACGACGCCGTCTGCCTCATATCGGGCGGCGCGCGCCATTTGCTCGCGCGCCACCTGACGCTGCCGCTGCGCGAAGTCGAACACCTCGTTCTGGAAGGCCTGGCGCGCATCGCCGAGGAGCAGTAATCCTTCTGGCATGGCCGGTGCGGTGTGGCGGCTGCCGCACGCAGGCCCCGGAAACTTGAGGTACATTGCGCGCATGACCGCGTTACGTATTGTTTTCCTGCTGCTTTTGTTCGGCAACCTGGTGTTTTTCGCCTGGGCGGAGGGCTATTTCGGGCCGTCCGGCAACGACGAATTGCAAAGCCGCATACAACCGCTCAATGCCGACAAGCTGCGTGTCGTGGCGCGCGGCGCGCCGGTGACGCCGACGCCCGGCGCGGCACCCGGCCCGGCGCCGAACGCGCCTGCCGCGGGCAGCGCTCCGGCGCCCGCCGCGGACAGCCGGCCGGCGCCCGCGCCGGAACCCCAGCCGCAACCGGCGCCCGCGCCGGCCGGCAATGCGGCGGCCGATACGGCAAAAATCTGCCGCCAGGTGGCCGGCATAGGGCGCGACCTGGCCGACAGCCTGGCCGCGGCGGCAAAGAACGGCCAGAACGGCGTTGCCTACGAAGAAAAGCTGCAGGGCGAAGCGTCCGCCTACTGGGTGCATTATCCGGCGCTGCCAAATCGCCAGGCGGCCGAACGCAAGGTGGGCGAGTTGCGTGCGCTGGGCGTGGATGACCTGTTCATCGTGCCGGATTCCCAGGCCGCGCGGAATGCCATTTCACTCGGACTGTTCCATAACGAGGCCGCCGCGCGCGACTTGCTGGCGCGGCTGGAAAAGAAGGGTGTCAAGGGCGCGCGCATCGAAGTGCGCGAGGGCGCCGACACGAAGTTTCAGGTGCGCCTGACCGGGCCGCGCACGCGCCTGGACAGCATATTCAGCGCAGCCGGCCTGACCGCCCGCGTGGCCGACTGCACGTGATGCCCTATGTGGTCGGCCTGACCGGCGGCATAGGCAGCGGCAAAAGTTCGGTCGCCGCGGAATTTGCGCGCCTGGGCGCCGGCCTGGTCGATGCCGACGCCATCGCGCGTGAACTGACCGCGACTGGCGGCGCGGCCATCCTGGCGCTGGCAAAGGAGTTCGGCCCTGCCATGTTGACCCCCGAGGGCGCGCTGGACCGCGCCGCCATGCGCGCGCAGGTGTTTTCCGACCCCGCCGCCAAACGCCGGCTGGAGGCCTTGCTGCATCCCATGATACGTGCCGAGGGCGAGCGCCGCATCGCCGGGCTGGGGGCGGCCGGCAAACCGTATGTGGTCATGGAAGTCCCGCTGCTGGTCGAAACCGGCGCCTGGCGCGAGCGCGTGGCGCGCGTGCTGGTGGTCGATTGCCCGCCCGACCTGCAGGTGGCGCGCGTCATGGCGCGCAGCGGCCTGTCCGCCGGTGAGGTGCAGGCCATACTGGCGCATCAGGCGAGCCGCGCGGCGCGGCTCGCGGTGGCGGACGACGTGCTGGTCAATGACGGCGACTTTGCACAGATGCAACAAGGCGTGGCGAAATTGCACTCGCAATACTTGCGCTTTGCGGCCACATAAACTATGCGGGCGAGTGTCCCTGTCCGGGGGGAACGGGTACAATTGCGGGTAATTCAGGACCGCAACACTCGTGATCACTTACGAATATCCTCTCAACGAACGCATCCGCACTTTGCTGCGGCTGGAGGATCTGTTTGAAAAGACCATGTATTTCCTGCGTGCCGACGGTGCGCAGGAACATCACGTGGCCTTGCTCACGGTGTTCGAAATACTGGAAGTCGCGGGGCGCGCCGATCTGAAGGTCGATCTGGTGCAGGAACTCGAGCGCCAGCGCCAGGTGCTGCTCACCTATCGCAACAATCCCGAAATTTCCGAAGAGGCGCTGTCGGGAGCGCTGTACGAAATCGAACAGGCATCCACGGCCCTGTTGTCCATGGCCGGCAAGGTCGGCCAGTATCTGCGCGAAAACGAATGGCTCATGAGCATCAAGAGCCGCGCCGCGATACCCGGCGGCGTTTGTGAATTCGATCTGCCGTCCTACCACTACTGGCTGAATCGCGACAGCGCCGCGCGCCAGCGCGATTTGACCGCCTGGTCCAATCCCATGCTGCCGCTGCGCGACGGCATCGCCATCGTGCTGCGCCTGTTGCGCGCGAGCGGGCGTCCCGAACTGCAGGCCACCACCAATGGCGCGTTCCAGTACATGATGGGCGGGCGCCAGGCGCAAATGTTGCGCGTGCGCATGGTGGCCGGCGAAAACCTGGTGCCGGAAATCAGCGCCAACAAATACATGCTGAATATCCGCTTCCATGCTCCCGACGTGCTGGCGCGCCCGCGTCTGGTCGATCGTTCGGTAAGTTTCGAACTGACTCTCTGCAATCTGTAAGGCGCGCGCGCCTTCACTCGTCCCCAGCCCTGATGTGATGTTCCGGCCCGGCCGCGGCGCCCGGCGCGCATGCCGTTTGCACGGCACCGGGCGCGCCGCCGCGCCAGCCTCCATGCGGGCCGGGTGCGCCCGTCTGCGCCGCGAATGCTGGCCGGGCGGGTGTTGCGCATGCCGGCGGCACATGCCTGCGGCTTTGCGGCGGCGCGCAATAGCCGGCGGCGCAGGCATCGCGCGGGCTTTGCGCCACGTCGAAACACTGGACTTTTGCGGCGCCGATGACGAAAAATCTCACAAACGCCGTTATTGTGCGGTGCTTGCCGCCACCTGTCGCGCGATCAATCCCTTAGCATTACCATGGGATGAAATGGGAGTGTTCACGGCATGTCACATCTGCACGCCCGCAGCGTCGCCTGTCCGACCTGCGGCAAATCCGTCGAGTGGTCCGCCCAGGCGCGTTGGCGGCCTTTCTGTTCCGAGCGTTGCAAACTGATCGATCTGGGCCAGTGGGCGCACGAACAATATCGTGTGCCGGGCGATACGCCGACGGACCCGTCCGTCGATCCGCTGTCCGATCCGCTCGGCGAGCGCCCGTGAACATCAGCTGCTGACGGTGCGCCCCGGCGCGGCCCGATTTTTTCGCGGCGCGCCGGGCGCCGCATCAACCTGCCGCGCGTATCGCGGCCATGCCGTGCGCGCCGTGCGACTGGGCCAGTTCCAGCTGGTCGCGGCGCATGCCGCCCACGGCAAAAACCGGCAGCGGCAATTCCGCCGTGAGCCGGGTAAATTCCTCCCAGCCGAGCGGCGCGCGATCGGGGTGTGTGGCGGTCGGCTGCACCGGCCCCAGCACCGCGTAATCCAGCCCCAGTTCGGCCGCGCGCAGCAATTCGGCGCGGCTGTGGCAGGACGCCCCCACCAGTTCGAAATCCGGCCGCAGCGTGGTTTGCGCGAGCAGCGCCGCGGTCAGGTGCACGCCGCCGGCCCCGAGCGCACGCGCCAGTTCCCCGTCGGCATTGATGACCAGCGGATTGCCGGTGGCGCGCGCGAGTTCCAGCGCGGCCGCCGCGAAGCGCGCGCGCGCGGCCGGTTCCAGCGCCGCTTCGCGCACCTGCACCAGCGCCGGGCCGCGCGCGAAAAGGCGCTCCAGCGCGGCCAGTTGGGCGTCCGCGCCGATTGCCGCAGCTTGCGTGATGGCCATGAATTGCGGCAGGCGCAGCGCGGAAAAAATCGGCCCGTTGGCCGGCAGCATGGGCGCCACGGTGGGCGTGGCGGCGCTCGCCCAGGTCAGTTGCGCATGCACGCGGTCGGTCAGGGTGCCGCGCCAGGCCGGCACGCGGAAAAAGTGCAGTCGCACGTGGGCGTGTTCGTAGCGGTGCGAGCGCACCAGCCAGGGCCAGGCCGCAAGCACTTCCAGGCCCAGTTCTTCGTCCAGTTCGCGGATCAGGGCCGCGCGCGGGCTTTCGCCGGGTTCCACCTTGCCGCCCGGAAATTCCCAGTAACCCGGGTAAAAGGTGCCGGGCGCGCGCTGTCCGAGCAGAAACTGCCCGTCCGGCCGCAATATGACCGCGGCGGCCACATCCACCAGCTTGGTCATGGTTCGGCCCCGGTGCCTCAGGCCGCGCGCGACAAGGCCGGCGCGGGCGCGGGCGGCGCCCCTTCGGCGGCCGGCTCGCCGCCCAGGGCCGCCAGCAAATCCGGAATGAAAGCGCGCAGTTCTCCGCTCATGAGCGCGAAATCGGCATCGAAGCGCTCGGCCGGATTGTCGGCATCGGATTTTTCTTCTTCCATGGCCAGAAAATCCAGGCGCTTGATTTCCAGGTCGTCGGTCAGCACGAAAGACAGGCGATCGTGCCAGGTCAGCGCGAGCCGCGTCGGCAGCTTGCCGGCCACCAGGTGGTTGCGGATTTCCTCGCCTTCCAGTGGATGGCGCACATAGCGCACGGCGGCCTGTTCATCGTCGGCGGCCTTGAGTTCGCAGTCGCGATCTATGCTGAAGTCGGGCGGCGCCTCACCGGCCGCCAGCCACTGTGCCATCGCGCCGGTGGCCGACAGTTCGGTGCGCAGCAATTTGAGCGGCAGTTCGTCCAGGGTTTTGTGCAGCAAATCCAGCACGGCTTCGGCCTTGCTGCGGCTGGATGCGTCGATGGCCAGCCAGCCGCCGGCCGGATCTATCCAGGCAAAGGTGGTGCGCAGCCGCGTGAAGGCGCGCGGCAACAGTTCCGCCGTGACGGCTTCCTTGAGTTCTTTCATTTGCTTGCGGCCAGGCTTGAAGCCCTGTTGCGCCTCGATTTCCTCGGCGCGGTCCGCGGCGACCTGATTCACCACCGAGGCCGGCAGCAATTTCTGCTCGGTCTTGAAGGCGATGAGCCACTGACCGCCGACCGAATGCAGCAAGGCGCCATCGGCCTGCGGCGGCACGAAGCCGTGACTGGCAAGATCGGATGCCGAACAGCGCTGGAACTGCGCGCGCGCAAGTTGTTGTTCGAGCGCGCCGGGATCGGCGGCCCAGGGCGAGGGCAGGCGGTAGAGCTGCAAATTTTTGAACCACATGATGAAGGCGTCCGGGCTGGGGGTCGGGCATTGTAGCGCCAGTCCGCATGGCCGCCCGCCGGAAATGCCGGCGCCGCGCAGGCCGCAATTTCGTGAATTTCGCGCTCCTTGCGGACTCAAGGGCACGCGCTGCCGGCCGTAAGTCTTGGTGATCCTGACCCTGTATCCTTTTTTTCGCATGAGTGCCGTCACAACGCCACAGACCGGGCTGCAGGCCTGGGTGGAACGCATACGCGATACCGACATGCCGGTGTTCGGCGCCACCGCCAGCGCGGTGGGCGCGCTCATAGACAGCGAGCGCGCCTCGGCGACTTCGCTGGGCCGCGTCATCCTGCAAGACCCGGGCATGACCACGCGCGTGCTGAAACTGGCCAACAGCGCCTATTTCCACAATGGCGGCGCCAACATCAGCACCATTTCGCGTGCCATCGTGGTGCTGGGCTTCGACCTGGTGCGCAGCGTCGCGCTGTCGGTGGCGCTGGTGGATAGCGTGGTGAGCGGCGAATTGCGCGAAAAAGTCGTGCGCGAAATGGCGCGCTCTTTCCATGCCGCCGTGCATGCGCGCAACGCCGCCCAGCGGCGCGGCGACGGCTCGCCCGAAGAAGTGTTCATCGCGGCGCTGTTGGGGCGCATAGGCGAACTGGCGTTCTGGTGCTTTTCGGGTACCACCGGCGAACTTCTCGAGCGCGTCGAACGCGAATCCGGCCTGACCGAGGACGAAGCCGAAATGCGCGTGCTGGGCTTCCGCCTGCGCCAGCTCACGGCCTTGCTGGCCAAAGAATGGAAATTGTCGCCGCTGTTGCAGTCGCTGGCGCAGAACGACGCCCGCCCGGGCAGCCGCGAACTGGCCGTGGTGCTGGCGCACCGGCTGGCGCGCGCGGCCGAATACGGCTGGGAATCCGCCGCCGCCCAGGCGGCCCTGCGCGACATGGCCGATTACACCGGCCAGAGCGTCGCCAGCCTGGCCGAAGCCGTGGCGCAAAATGCCGAAGAAGCCGCCCGCATCGCCCATTTCTATTGCATGGACGAAGCGGTCCAGCTGATTCCCGTGCCCAACCCGGATTGCCTCATGGACAGCCCGCCGGAGCACGTCGAACCGCCCTGGCGCGGGGCCGACGGCGCCCTGCAGCTGGCCGTGTCGCGCGAACTGTCGGCGCTCATGTGCGGGCGTCCGGCGCCCAATGAATTGCTGGACATGGCGCTGGAAGGCATATTCCGCGGCGCCGGCTTCGACCAGGTGCTGTTCGCCGCGGTAAGCACCAACCGCAGCCAGCTCAGCGCCAAAGTCGTGCTGGGCGAAGGCGCGGAGCGCCTGCAGCGGCGCTTCCATTTCGCGCTGAGCGGTGTGGCACGCGACCTCGTGACGGACCTGATCGAGCGCCAGCGTGCTTACATCGTGAGCGGGCCGCCGCAGCCCGGCGCGCCGTCCTGCGGCCGTCTGCACGCCGCGCTGGGCGACACCCCGTGCATCCTTGCGCCGCTCAGCGTGAATGGCCAGACCATAGGCGCAATTTACGCCGCCCGCGCGCCGGCACACGGCGCGCTGGCCGACGAAGACCTGCAGGCCGTGTTGCATTTCGTGCGGCTTGCCTGTCTGGGCCTGGAACTTAACGCCGCGCGGCGCCGCGTCTGACCGACCGCTGGTCGGCTCGCGCCGCGCCGGGCATCCATATACGAAACGGTGCTCGGCAACCTGCCACGGCCTGCATCGGCGCATAGTCCTGCGCCTTTATTGCGGTGCAGCATGGCGCTGCCAAATGGCACGTATTACCCTGTAAGGGGCGTCCCGAACGGCCCTGGAGGCCGCGCCGGCAGGCATGCCGGGCCTGTGGTTAAATAGGCGGGTCGCGAAAATTTCGAGCGCCCATCATGCCCGTCAATTACACCACCCCAAGCGCCGGCAGCTTGAAGCCCGTGCGCGGCGTACGCCTGGGCTGCGCCGAAGCCGGCATACGCAAAAAGGACCGGCGCGATCTGACGCTGATCGATCTGGCCCCGGGTAGCCGCGTGGCCGGCGTATTCACACAAAACCGCTTTTGCGCCGCACCCGTGCAGTTGTGCAAGCGCCACCTCGCCATCGGCGACATACGCGCGCTGGTCATCAACACTGGCATCGCCAACGCCGGCACCGGCGAGGCCGGGGTGGTCGCGGCCGAAGCAAGCTGTATCGCGGTGGCGCGCCTGTTGTCGATTTCGCCGGACCAGGTATTGCCGTTCTCGACCGGGGTAATCATGGAGCCGCTGCCCGTAGACCGGCTCGAGCGCGGTCTGCCGGCCTGCCAGGACGACCTGGAGCCGGAAAACTGGCATGCCTGCGCGCACGCCATCATGACCACCGATACGGTGGCCAAGGCGGCCAGCCGGCAAATCACGCTGGACGGCCACACCGTCACGGTGACCGGCATGGCCAAGGGCGCCGGCATGATCAAGCCCAATATGGCCACCATGCTGGGTTTCGTGGCCACCGATGCGGCGGTCACGCAGGATGCGCTGGAACAGATGGTGGGAGCGGCGGCCGACCTGTCGTTCAACTGCATCAGCGTGGATGGCGATACATCCACCAACGATTCTTTCGTGCTGATCGCCACCGGCCTGGCCGGCAATCGCGACATCGACTCCCTGGGCAGCAGCGCCGGCCAGGCACTGCTGGCCGCGGTGACGGAAGTCGCGGCCGAACTTGCGCAGGCCATCGTGCGCGACGGCGAAGGCGCGACCAAATTCATCAGCGTGGAAGTGTCCGGCGGGCGCGACCGCGGCGAATGCCGCGCGGTCGGCTATTCGATCGCCCATTCGCCGCTCGTGAAAACCGCGTTTTTCGCGTCCGACCCCAATCTGGGCCGCATCCTGGCCGCGATCGGCAACGCCGCGCAGGTGCATCCGTCGCTGTCCGACCTCGACGTGGACCGCGT
>JAEUNN010000249.1 GCA_016791085.1 Rhodocyclaceae bacterium
GTCGAAATCCAGTTTGAGGTCGCTCACCCAGGTGGCGTGGATGTCGCCGCCTATCACGACCGGATTGGCCACCTTGTGCGCCACCAGCGCACTGAGCAGGCGCCGCCGCGCGGCCGGATAGCCGTCCCAGGCGTCGGTCCAAAAGCGCCGTTCGGCGCCCTTGCCGTTTTCGGATTGCGCCATCAGCGTGGATTGGGCGATGAAATTCCAGCGCGCCGGACTGGTTTGCAATTGCGCTGCGAGCCAGTTCTCCTGCTCCATGCCGAGCAGACTGCGCGCGGGGTCGCGGCGCTCCGCACAGGCCGCGTCATCGACCGTGCCGGAGCCGCCCTGAGTGGGACTTTGGCAGGCCTGATGGGCGCGGTACTGACGGCAATCGAGCAGGCAGAGGCGCGCCAGCCGGCCCCAGTCATAGTGCCCGTAAATGCGCATGCGTCCGCTGCCGGGGCCGCCCACGAGGCTGGCCGCGGCGAGCGGCTGATGTTCGTAATAAGCCTGGTAGGCGGCGGCGCGGCGCGCGATGAAATCCTGGTTCAAATCCTTGGCGCGGTCGTCGGCATAGTCGTTGGCGACTTCATGATCGTCCCAGCTCAATAGCCACGGCACCTCTGCGTGCATGGCCGCCAGTGCCGGGTCGCCGCGGTAGAGCGCGTAGCGCGCGCGATAGTCGTCCAGCGTGCGGCATTCGCCGCGCGTATGTGTGCGCACTTCGCCGGCATGCGGACCGTATTCGTAAATGTAGTCGCCGAGGAATACCACCAGGTCCAGGTTTTCCCGCGCCATGTGGCGGTAGGCGCCGAAATGGCCGCGCTCGTAGTTCTGGCAGGACGCAAATGCAAAACGCAGGCGTTCGGGGCGGCTGCCGGCGGCCGGCAGGGTGCGCGTGCGGCCCGTGACGCTTTGCGCCGAACCGCAGCGAAAGCGGTACCAGTACCAGCGTTCCGGCGCCAGGCCGGCGACTTCCACATGCACGCTGTGCGCAAGTTCCGGCACGGCCGGCGCGCTGCCCGCGCCGACCACCTGTTGAAACGCCGCGTCGGTGGCGATTTCCCAATCCACGGCCAGCGCGCCGTGCGGCAAAGTCAGCCCCAGTTCGGCGCCCGGCGCGACCAGGCGCGTCCATAGCACCATGCCGTCGGCGCGCGGCGCGCCGCTCGCCACGCCCAGCGCGAAGGGGTCGTAGGGCCAGTCGGGCGCTGCCGCAGCCCAGGCGCGCGCAAAGGCGCCGCTGCCTGCCAGCGCCAGCAATTTGCGCAGAAAGGCGCGGCGCGCCAGCAATTTGACGTTCATGCCTGGGGCCGGGCGTGCCGGGTGCGGCGTGTCCGGGCAGAACCGGAAATTAAGCGCGGCGCCATTCGGTCACGCCGCCGGGCCGGTCTTCCAGAATGATGCCGGCGCCCTTCAGTTCGTCGCGCAACTGGTCGGCGCGCGCGAAATCGCGCGCTTTTTTGGCCGCGAGGCGGGCCGCGATGCGCGCTTCTATGTCGGCGTCGGACAGGCCTTCCACGGCGCGGCCGCGCAGGAATTGCGCCGGATCGCGCTCGAGCAGGCCCAATATGCCGGCCAGGCGGCGCAATAGTCCGGCGGCGCGGCGATCCTGCGACTTGTTGGCTTCGCGCGACAGATCGAACAGCACGGATATCGCCAGCGCGGAATTGAAGTCGTCGTTCATGGCTTCGCGAAAGCGCGCCGCATGCGCTTCCGACCAATCCACCTCGACCTCTTCCGGCGCGACGTTGTGTAGGGTGTTGTAGAGCGTGGTGAGCGCGGCCTTGCATTCTTCGAGTTGCGCCTCGGAATAGTTGAGCGGGCTGCGATAGTGGGCGTGCAGGATGAAATAGCGCACCACTTCGGCGTCATAGGATTTGAGCACGTCGCGTATCGTGAAAAAATTGCCCAGCGATTTGGCCATTTTTTCGCCGTCCACGCGCACGAAGCCGTTGTGCATCCAGTAATTGACGAAGGTATGGCCGTGCGCGCCTTCGCTCTGCGCGATTTCGTTTTCGTGGTGCGGAAACTGCAGGTCGGCACCACCGCCGTGTATGTCGAAATGCGCGCCCAGCAGCCGCTCGCTCATGGCGGAACATTCGATGTGCCAGCCCGGGCGGCCGGCGCCCCAGGGCGCATCCCACTTGACCTCGTCCGGTTCGTCGGCGCGGGCGTGTTTCCAGAGCACGAAATCGAGCGGATCCTGCTTGCCTTCCATGACGTCCACGCGCTCGCCGGCGCGCAGTTCGTCCACCGACTTGCCGGACAGGCGCCCGTAGCCGGGAAAATTGCGCACGGCATAGCACACGTCGCCATTGCCGGCCACATAGGCGAGTTTCCGGTCGACCAGGCGGCCGATCAATTCCAGCATGGACGGCACGTGTTCGGTCGCGCGCGGTTCGTGATCCGGCCGCAATATGCCCAGCGCGGCGGAATCCTCGTGCATCGCGGCGATGTAGCGGTCGGTCAGGGCGCGTATGGATTCGCCGTTTTCGGCCGCGCGGCGGATGATCTTGTCGTCGATGTCGGTAATGTTGCGCACGTAGTCGACCGCAAATCCGGCCGCGCGCAACCAGCGCGTGACCATGTCGAACACCACCATCACGCGCGCATGGCCCATGTGGCAGAAATCGTAGACGGTCATGCCACAGACGTAGATGCGCACGCGCCCGGGTTGTATGGGCACGAAATCCTGCTTCTCACGGGTGAGCGTGTTGTGAATCCTGATCATGGGAGCGGCGGGTGGAGTGGCTGGCGTATGGACGTTACGGGCAAACGGTAGTGCGCGGCGGCAATTCGGCCACGAGCAGCCGGCACGCAGCCGCGCGTATTGCTAGAATGGCCGGTTTGCGGGCCGGACTGGCCCCGACGATCGAGTATAACACGATGATCTTGCACCGCTTTCGTGCCTGCATCCGGGCTTTGCCGATGGCTCTGGCGCTCGCCGCCGGCAGCGCCGCGGCGGACGTGCAACAGGAAATCCAGGCGCTGGCGCGCCAGGGCAATTACGCGGCGGCACTGCAAAAACTGGATCAGGCGGAAAGTGCGGATCCCAAAAACGCTGCGCTCATGTTCCAGCGCGGCGTGCTGCTCGCCGAGAGCGGCCGCAAGGACGAGGCGCTGGCCCAGTACGAGCGCGTGATCGAACAGTTTCCGGAACTGCCCGAACCCTATAACAATCTGGCCGCGCTGGCTGCCGCGCGCGGCCAGTACGAGCGCGCGCGCTGGGCACTGGAATCGGCCCTGCGTGCCGACCCGAATTTCGCGCTGGCGCAGGAAAACCTGGGCGACCTGTATCTGCGCATGGCCGCGCTGGCCTACGAAAAGGCGCAGCAACTGGCGCCCGAGCGGCAGGCGCTGCAGAAGAAGCTGCAGCAGGTGCGCAGCCTCGATGTCGCCCTGCCCCCTCCCACCACCGCACCGAAAAACTAGACGGAGCCGTAGCATGTTCAAACCGTATGTGGCCGCGCTCGCGCTGGCGCTCAGCAGTGCCGCCCTGGCGGCCAATCCGCAGGTCGAAATCAACACCAGCATGGGCCCCATCGTGGCCGAGCTGTATCCCGACAAAGCGCCCGGCACGGTGCGGAATTTCCTCCAGTACGCCAAGGACGGCTTTTACGACAAAACCATTTTCCACCGTGTAATCAATGGCTTCATGATTCAAGGCGGCGGTTTCACGGAAGACATGAGCGAAAAGCCCACGCGCGAAAAAATCCGTAACGAAGCCAACAACGGCCTGCGCAACGAACCCGGCACGCTGGCCATGGCGCGCACGCCGGACCCGCATTCGGCCGGTGCGCAGTTCTTCATCAACCTCAATGACAACGAATTCCTGAATTTCAGCTCCCAAACCATGCAGGGCTGGGGCTATGCGGTGTTCGGGAAAGTCGTCAAGGGCATGGAAGTGGTGCAGAAAATCGGCGCCGTGCCGACCGGCACGCGCGGCTATTTCCGCGACGTGCCGCGCGAGCCGGTGGTCATCACCTCCATCAAACTTCTGCCGTAAGGCAAATAATCCACGCAAAGGAGAAACGCATGGTCAAGCTGCATACCAGTCTGGGCGTCATCACGCTGGAACTGGACGAACAGAAAGCTCCCGTCACGGCGAAAAATTTCATCGACTATGTGAATGCCGGCCACTACAGCAACACCGTATTCCACCGCGTAATCAGCAATTTCATGATACAGGGCGGCGGATTCGAGCCGGGCATGAAACAGAAAGCCACGCGCGAGCCGATCAAGAACGAAGCCAATAACGGCCTCGCCAATGCGCGCGGCACGATTGCCATGGCGCGCACCAACGAGCCGCATTCGGCCAGCGCGCAGTTCTTCATCAACGTGACCGACAACGACTTTCTGAATTTCAAGTCGGAAAGCCCGCAGGGCTGGGGCTATTGCGTGTTCGGGCGGGTCACGGAGGGCATGGAAGTGGTCGATGCGATCCGCAAGGTGCGCACCGGCAGCAAGGGCATCCACCAGGACGTGCCCATCGAGGACGTGCTCATCCTGCGCGCCGAAGTGGCCTGAAACCGGCAGGCCGGGCGGCCACGCAGGCATCGCGCGCAGGCATGAACCTGTTCATCGCGGATCTGCACCTGTCGCGCGCGCAGCCGCTGCTGCTGGATTTGTTCGAGCGATTTCTGCACGAAATCGCGCCGCGTGCCGAACGCCTCTGGATATTGGGCGACCTGTTCGAATATTGGGCCGGCGACGACGATATCGACGACCCCTGCAATGCGCGCGTGTGCCGCGCGCTGGCGGGGGCCGCCGGGCGCGGCCTGAACATCGTGTTCCTGCCCGGCAACCGGGATTTTTTGTGCGGGCCCGGGTTTGCGCGCGCGGCCGGACTGGAGCTACTGCAGGAACCGCAAATTTTGCGTTGCGGCAATACGCGGTGGCTCATCCAGCACGGCGACCGGCTATGCACCGATGACGTCGAATACCAGCGCTTTCGCGCCATGGTGCGCGAGGACGCCTGGCAGGCGCAATTTCTGGCGCGCCCGCTCGCCGAGCGCCGCACCATCATAGGCGAAGTGCGCAACCGCAGCGACGCGGAAAAAAAACACAAGCCGGCCGCAATCATGGACGTCAATGCGGAAGCGGTAGCGTCAGCCATGCGCGCCGCTGGCGCCACGCATATGCTGCACGGCCATACCCATCGCGCCGCGCGGCACCTGTTCACGCTGGACGGCCGGCCGGCCGAACGCTGGGTGCTGTCCGACTGGACCGACCATGCCTGCTGGATAGAACTGGACGCAGCCGGCGCGCGCGCCGCCATGGCCGGGCCGGCCGGCCCGGCCCGGGCCGATCCGCGTTATCGCTGAGCCACCGGCGGCGCGCCCCGGGCGCCTTGCAAGCTTTGGCCCCTTGGTTTATGCTGCGGAGCACAATCGAACACAGGGAGCCTGGTCCATGAACGCAGCAACGGGGTCGCGCGCAGGCCGTGCGCGGCGCGCTTTCGCAGTCATCGTGCTGGCCGCCGCGAGCGCCGCCTGCCTTGCGCAATCGGCGCCTTCATTGCCAAGTTACCGCGCGCGCGCCGACGACGTTTCGGTATCCGGAATTTCTTCCGGCGCCTATATGGCCATACAGTTCGGCACGGCATTTTCGGCGCAGGTAACGGGCGTAGGCGCGACCGCCGGCGGTCCGTACTATTGCGCCGCCACCGACGCCTCGAAAGATTTCAATCTGCGCCGCGTCATCCGGCGCTGCATGCAGGGCGACCCGGCTTACGGCAAGGACCCCATCACCAACGACTGGATGCAGAAGCTATACACGGCCACGCAAAATTTCGCCGCGGCCGGAAAAATAGACAAACTCGACAATCTGAAGCGGCAGAAAATCTGGCTGTTCCACGGCTATAACGACGGCATCGTGAAACAGCCGGTCATGGACAGGCTGTACGAGTACTACTCGCACTATGTGCCGCCGCAACAAATTTTCTACAAGAGCGGCCTCAACGCCGGGCACGCGCAGATCAGCGCAAGTTGCGCAAGCCAGTCCGGGGCATGCAATACCTGCCCCACGACCGGCGGAAATTTCATCAACCAGTGTCAGGACCGGCCGGCCGCGCTGGGCACTTACGATGCGGTCGGCGCGATGTTGCAGCACATATATGGCGCACTCCATCCGCCCGCCGCGCCCGGCGGGCAGATCGTGGCTTTCCGTCAGGACGAATTCACGCGCAGCAACCGCGGCCACGATTACCCGGGCCTGATTTCCATGAGCGACACCGGCTACGCCTATGTGCCCGCGCATTGCAGTACCAATGCGGGCTGCCGCGTGCATATCGCGTTTCATGGCTGCATGCAGTCGGCCGATGCACTGGACGACTTCTTTTACCGCAACGCCGGCTACAACGAGTGGGCGGACCAGAACGCGATCATCGTGCTGTACCCGCAAACCACGGCCAAACTGCCCAGCGTCGTCACGCCTTTGAACCCCATGGGCTGCTGGGACTGGTGGGGCTATAACGACCTGTTCGATTCGGAAGGCCGCTATGCCACCAAAGCCGGCCTGCAGGTGGCCGCGGTCAAAGCCATGCTGGACAGGCTCACCCAGGGCGGGCCGGCGGCGCCGGCCGCGGCGCCCTTGCCGGCCTTCGGCACTCCGGCCGGTTTTGCGGCGGCCGACGCCAACCACACCCAGATAGCGCTGCGCTGGCAGGGCGTGACGGGCGCGGCCGGTTACATTCTGCAGCGCTCGACCCAGCCGGGCGGGCCCTACGCCACGGCGATCAGCACGACCGCCACGCAATGGGTAGATCGCGGCTTGCAGGCCGGGCAAACGTACTATTACATCCTGCAGGCCAAAGCAGCGGACGGCACGCGCAGCGCGCCCAGCGCCGAACTGAGCCGTGCCACCGGCCCCGCGCCGCCGCCTTGCGATCCGTATTTTTCATTGGCGGCGAACAGGCCGGTCACGCGCAACAACCTGCCGACCAGCGCCACCTGCGACTGATGCCGCATGCGCCGCCGGCCGGCCGGCGCGCAGTTCAGCGCGGCATGGCCACGACCTGTTGCAGCAACTGCGTGGCCTTGCCGAGCAGGGGGCCGCCCTTGGCGTCGCGCTGCAGCACTTCCCAGGGCCCCTGGCCGAAATACAGGCCGTCGGACACCAGGAAGGACAGCCGCACCATTTCGCCCTGAGGCGGCGGCAGGCGCGCCTTGTCCCAGGGCCCGATCTGTTCGACCACGGCCTGCGACACTTCGAGCAGTTCGCGCGCGAGGGCGGCGGCCGGGTGGCTGCTGCCTTCGAAAATCGACGCCCGGCCGGACTGGTTCAGGTAGCGCACGCCGCCGTCACAGAACGCCGCCAGCACATCCAGCCCGCCCTGTTGCGGCACTTCTATGATGGTGCCCAGCAACAGCTTGTGCGGCACGGCTGCGCCGGCCGCGCGCAGGCGCGCGCACGCGAGCGCGCGCACGCGCCCTTCGGCAGCCGCATCCGCAGCAATTTTCTGCAGGGCCGGCACATCCGGGCGCCCGGCCAGCAAGGTGGTCCACAGCGCATCGCCGTGCTGACTGCCATTTCGGAACAAATCCAGGTTGTCGCAGAACAGCAGGTTGTAGAGCATATTGACCTGCAGGTCCGCATAAGGCTCATGGAACAGGCCGGGGGGTTTGCCGCCGTCGCCGCCCATGCCGAATGCGCCCAACAGTTTTTTGAACATTGATTTCTCCGGGAAAATACAGCGCTCCCGCGCAAGCCAAGCGCGCCATCATAGGGGCCGCGCCAGGCCCGTGCGGTGACGCAAATCACGCGCCCGGGGTGGCGGCAAGCAGCGCCCCGGGCAGCCGGAGCGGCTCAACTTTAGCGATGCGTCAGTCGCGCGCCAGGGCACGGAACTCAGGCGGCTCCCAGTGCCGCACCGCCAGGCACACGCTGAGCGCCGGGCGTTCGGCCAGCGGCAGCACGGCGTCGGCCGCGTGCTGTTCGGCATATTCGCGCGCGATCTGCTCCAGCCGCGCGACCAGACCCAGCGCCGCGGCGGCCGACACGCGCACCGACACGATGCGCATGGACTCGCCCGGCGCGTCGAACGGGTGCCTGAAGTAATCCGCGGCGCGCTCGCTCATGTAGCGCATGATGGGCCCGTTGGGAATCCAGGCGAAGGTGCGCGCCACACTCAGGCGTATGCGGTCGTTGGGATGCAGTTCGAGCAGCCCCAGCCCCTCCAGGCGCAGCAGCAGGGCGATGCACTCGCTGCGCTCCAGCCGGTAGGCGGCCAGCATTTCATCGACGCGTATCTGGTTCAGTGCGCACACCGCCACCAGCAGCAGGCGCGTATCGCCGACCAGCGTTTGTTCCTGCTCCCAGGTGAGCCGCGTGAGCAAGCGGCGCGACCTGGGCTGGCCGCGCACCAGTTCGCCCAGATCGACCTGCACCAGTTCGCAAAGCGCGGCGAAGCGCTCCAGCGTGCAGTCGCGCCGCGAAAAAATGCGCTTTACCGACGCTTCGGAAATTCCCAGCGCGCGCGCCGCATCGGCATAGGTGAGGCCGCGGGCCTTGAAATGCAGTTTGAGCGCGTCGAACAGGGTGGGAAAAGCCATGGCGCAAAGAGTATCAAATTACGCTACTCAATACGCCGGCTTGTGCTACTTGGTATTGTTTTATTGCCTA
>JAEUNN010000268.1 GCA_016791085.1 Rhodocyclaceae bacterium
GCGATGGTGTCGCCCAGGTGTTCGGCCGTGCGGCGCGCTTTTTCCAGCACTTCGGCCGGCAGGCGGCCCGGGTTGCGCGCGGCCAGATCGAGCAGTTTGCTCACTTCCAGCATTTGCGTTTCTTTGGCGTCGCGCTGCTGGGCCAGGTCGAGCAGGGTGGTGTGCAAGGTCGGACTGATGCCCAGGTCGATGCGCGTGACCGCGCGCTGCGGCGAACCGAGCACCTTGGCGGTCACCGATAGCATGGCTTCCACATGCCCGCCCAGCACCTGTCCGCGCCGCGTCTTGCCGACCATGACGTGGTGCGTGGCACAAAGGTGGCTCTGCACCGCAATGTCGTCGATAAATATGCTGTCGCCGGCCTCTATCCAGGCCTGCTGGGCGTAGGACGCCGACAGCGAGCCGCGACAGCGCACCAGGCTGGGCGTGTCCTTGCGGCGGCCGTAATCGCCGACCACGCCGCTTTTTATGATGATGTCGCCGCCCGCATCGAGCCAGCCGGCTTCGACTACGCCGCCCACTTCGATATCGCCGCTGGCTTTTACGCGCATGCCGGATTTCACGTCGCCGCGCACGATAACGCTGCCGTCGAAGTCGATATTGCCGCTGGACAGATCGACGCATTCGACCACGTAAGTGGGCTCTATCTGCATGCCGGCCTTCACCATCAGCGGCTGGCCGGATTGCGCGGCGATCAGCAGGTCCGGGTTGTCCGGGGCATAGGCGACGCCGGACAGGCCGGGCGCGAAGCGGGCGTCGCGGCCCGGCCGCGGGGCGATGGTGCCGCCCGTGACCGTCATGCCCTGTATGCCCGGAGTGGGCGGATGGCGCCGCATGAGCGGCGCGCCCTGTTTGACCGTAAGGATTTCGCCGAGGTCGCGATAGTCGGTGCGGTTGGACATGTCCACGCGCGGCACGCGCGAGCGCGCCAGATCGACCAGGCACTCGAAGCGCGCGTCTTCGCCATGGCACACCGGTGTGCCGCGCGCCACCAGCAGTTCGTCGCAACGGCCGGCCGCCACGGCCTGCTGCATGACGTCGCGCAGCATGCCGGAACAAACGTTGCGCACGGCCAGCGCGGCGATCACGTCATCCTGTGTGATGGCGGCGCCGCCTTGCGGCGCGGCGATGCTGAGGTAAGCCTCCATGGCGTCGCGCGATAGCGTGACCGTGCAACTTGCATCCTCCGCCCGCGCCAGCGCCAGGCCGCGCAAGGCCTTGCCCTGCGCGCAATGTTCCAGCAGCACGCTGACGGCTTTGGCATCGACTTTCCAGTCGCCGCAGCCTTGCGCCGCGATCTGCTCGTGCAGCCACTCGGCGCTCAGGCCGGGGGCGTCCGTGCCGCTGCCGCGGACGTTAGCGCGCAGTACGCGGCGGCTGGAATCGAGGTCGAATGCGAGGCCGATTGCGATGGGGTCGGGGCTCATGGGTGCCTGTTCCTGATGTCTGGTAGTGCCTGCTCCTGCCGCGCCTGCTGGCGCAATGAATGCCTGTGCGCCGGCGCATTCCGTACCGCCTCGCGGTCGGGACGAATTGCGCCGGGCATTTGCCGGCGTGACGACGCGCCGGTCTGGGTAATTGCGGTCTACGGACCGTCATACATCAAACTAAAGCAAATTTATGTCCAGACGCCCCGGATTGCGTCGAGCCACGGTCATTGCCGGCGCGGCGGCGGGGTACGTGCCACGACCCAGCAGCTCACCCGGCTTGCGCCGCGTTGTTTGAGGCGCAATGCGCATTCGGTAAGCGTGGTGCCGCTGGTCATGACGTCGTCGACCAGCGCGATGGACATGCCCGTCGCATCGTGCGCCATGAACGCGCCGCGCAGGTTGCGCCGGCGCTGGCGCAAATTCAGCCCGGCCTGTGCGGCGGTCGGCGCGATGCGTTCGAGCAGGCGATAGTCGAGCGGCAACCCGAATGCGCGCGCGAGCACCTGCGCGACCAAAGCCGCCTGATTGAAGCCGCGCGATTTGAGCCGCTCGGGATGCAGAGGCACCGGCACGATCACGTCCGGACGGATGCTGCCCGCATCGGCGACTGCCGCATGCAGGGCGTGGCCGAACAGGCCGGCCAGTTCTATGCGGCCGGCGAATTTGTAGGCCTGCAGCAGGGCATCGGCGGGGTGGCTGTAACTGAACGCGGCCACGCTGGCGTCGAAGGGTGGCGGCCGCTTCAGGCAATAGCCGCAAATTTGCGCGTCCGGTGTGGGCAGGGCACATACCGGGCAACTCGGGCCATTCGGGCGCAGCGCGGCGCGGCATCCGGCACATAGCAGCGAGGCGCCGGACGCCTCTGCACACAGAAAACAATCCTGTGCCAACAACAGGTCGAGGGCGGCCGAACCGGCGCGCCGCAATGCCCCGATCATCACGTCGCATGCCTTCCGCGGGGCGGCGCTGTGGGCCCGCATCGGTTGCGGCAGGGGCCGGTGCGGGCTGCCCGCTGCCTATTGGGGTATCTGTCCATCCAGCCATTTTAGGCGCGCGCCGGGAAGCGCGCCAGGCGCTGCGGCCGGGGTGCCGGCCCAACCGCAGCGACTTGACAATCGTCCTTCACCTCGCCCGGCCGTATGAGGCACTATTGCCTTGGGACATGGCACAATGCCGCGGCGTCGATTGCCGCCAACTGCCGCTGCGGCGTACAGCCTTATCGGATTTACAACCAT
>JAEUNN010000301.1 GCA_016791085.1 Rhodocyclaceae bacterium
CCGCCCAGGCCGCCGCCGAATTTGAGGCGCAACTGACCGGGCGGAATATCCAGTTCGTCATGCACGACCAGTATTTCGTGCGGCAGCACGCGATAAAAGCGCGCCAGCGCGCCGACCGACTGGCCGGAACGATTCATGTAAGTTTGCGGCATCAACAACCAGGTGCCGCCGTCCACGCCGCTCGCGCGCGCATTGGCGCAAAAGCCGTGGAAGCGCGATTCGTGCGCCAGCCCGACTTTGAGTTGTTGCGCCAGACGTTCGACGAACCAGAAGCCGGCGTTGTGCCGGGTGTCGAAATATTGCGCGCCGGGATTGCCCAGGCCGACGACCAGTCTGGGTGCAGTGTGGGGAGTGCCGCTCATGGGCGTGGCGCTGGATCAGATCGGGCGGTGGCGGCCGGGCATTTGCGCCCGGCCGGCCTGCGGCCCGCGCGGGCGATCCGCGCCGGCCGTGGCGTGCGCCCGGGCGGCTGCCCGGGCGTCCGGGCAATTACTTCTTGGCCGCGTCCGCGCTGGGAGCTTCGGCAGCACCTTCGGCGGCCGGCTCTTCCGAGGCGGCGCCGCGCGACAGCACGATACTCGCCACGACCTGGTCTTCATTCTTGTGCGTCACCAGTTCGACCCCGGCCGGCATCTTGATTTCCGACAGGTGTACGGACTGGCCGGCGTGCAGGTGCGACAGGTCGATCTCGATAAATTCCGGCAGATCCTGCGGCATGCACTTGACGTCGACTTCGTTGATCACGTGCGACAGCATGCCGCCTTCGAACTTGACGCCGGGCGACACGTCGGCATGCACGAAGTGCAGCGGCACTTTCTGGTGGATGGCGTGCGTGGCATCGACGCGCTGGAAGTCGATGTGCAGCACCTGCTGCTTGAAGGCGTGCATTTGCACGTCGCGCAGCAGCACCATCTGTTTGCTGCCGTCCAGTTCCATGGTGAGCACGGACGAGTGGAAGGCCTCGCGGCGCAGCGCGTGATAGAGCGCGTTGTGGTCCAGCTCTATGGCTTGCGCGTCGGTGCCGCCACCGTACACGATGCCCGGCACGAGGCCGGCACGACGCAGGCGGCGGCTCGCTCCGGTGCCCTGCAGGGTGCGCTTGTTTGCTTTGAATTCGATTTGCATGATTGCTCCAGTCTGTTCCGCCCGCGACCAGGCGGAACGTTTTAAATGGCGGCCGGCCGGCCGCCGCTCGATAAACCCGCGGCGCACGGGCCGCGGGTCAAATCATTCGTTGAACAGCGAACTGACCGACTCCTCGTTGCTGATGCGGCGCAAAGTTTCGGCCAGCAGGTCGGCGATGGATACCGCGCGTATGCGCTTGCAGGCGCGCGCCTGGGCGGACAGCGGGATGGTGTCGGTCACCACCAGTTCGTCGAGATCGGAATCCTGGATGCGCTGCACGGCGTTGCCGGACAGCACCGCGTGCGTGCAGTAAGCCATGACGCTTTTGGCGCCATTTTCCTTGAGCGCCTGCGCGGCCTTGCACAAGGTGCCGGCGGTATCCACCATGTCGTCCATGATCACGCAGGAGCGGCCCTGCACGTCGCCGATAATGTTCATGACTTCCGACACATTGGCTTTCGGTCGGCGCTTGTCGATGATGGCCAGTTCGCATTCCAGGCGCTTGGCGGTGGCGCGCGCGCGCACCACGCCGCCCACGTCGGGCGACACCACTACCAGGTTTTCGTAGTTGCGCTTCCAGATGTCGGACAGCAACAGCGGCGTGGCATAGATGTTATCGACCGGAATGTCGAAAAAGCCCTGTATCTGATCGGCATGGAGATCGACGGTGAGCACGCGCTGCACGCCCGCCGCCTGCAGCATGTTGGCCACCACCTTGGCGGTGATGGGCACGCGCGCCGAGCGCGGCCGGCGGTCCTGGCGCGCATAGCCGAAATACGGTATCGCGGCGGTGATGCGGGCA
>JAEUNN010000329.1 GCA_016791085.1 Rhodocyclaceae bacterium
GCGGCTTCGATGGCGGCATTCAGTGCCAGCAGATCGGTCTGTTTGGTCACCTCGTTCACGCTGTTCAGAAAATGCACGACCGCCGCCATGAGTTCTTCCATGCGCGAAAAATTGCTGGCCGTGAGCGTGCCGGCTTCCTGCACCTGAGACATGAAGCCTATCAGGTGGTCCACGATGATTTCGGTGTCCTTGGCGAAGCGCTTGATGCCGGCGATCTGTTTTTGCTGTTCGGCGCCGTGTGTCGATTGCACCAGGCTTTCGACCAGTTGCCGCAGCATTTCCATCTGGCTCATGGAGTGCTGTTCCAGCCCGGTCAGGTTGCCGGTCAGGCGCGAGGTGGCCGTGCCTATGATGTCGTAGGCCTGCCCTATGCCCTGGCGCAAGGAATGGAATTGCGCGCGCGCGGTTTCGAATGCCTGTTCCGCATTGACGTCGCAGGTTTGCATTGCAGTATCGAGTTGCGCCCGGCGTTCGGCCTGTTTTGACTGCCAGCGTTTGCGTCCGGCCAGGCTCAAATAGAAATACGCGGCACTGGCCAGAACCGCCAGGCCCAGCAGAACCGCCGCCGCAGTGCCCGGCGCCGGCAGCAGGACCAGCGTGGCGAGGGCGGCAAGTTGCAGCAGCAGGGCACTTCCGACCGCTAAGTCGTCTTGGCGCAAACTCATTTTTGGATCCCCGTTCGGTGCGTGCCGGCAGCGTGCCGCCGCATGCGGAATTAACGGCACGTGCCGGCGGGGCTTGAGGGGCGCGCGCCTTGCCGCGCCAGGGGGGTCAGATGGTGGCGCGCATGCCCAGGCGGGTGTAGAACCAGAACTGCGGCAGTTGCAGTTCCTGGCTCAGCAGCCAGGCCCGGAAGTCGTCGCGCAGCAGAAATTCCTCATGCAGCACGTGGCGGCTCAGGTCCTTGCCGCGCAGCACCACGCCCAGCAGGTGTTGCAGCGCAACGGCGCGCAAGATGCAGGTGGCCGCACCAGGGCGGGCGCGATAGCCCACATAGGGCCGGCGGTTCAGTGCCGGTCCGCGCTGGTCGCCGGGCAGCCAGCGGGCTTCGACGCTGTTCAGTTTGAGGCCGTCAAAAATCACGGCGCGCGCCAGCGCGCGCGCGACGATCTGCTCGTGCTCCAGGCGTTCGCGCGCCCAAAGCGTGACGACGTCCCAGAACCGGTAGGATTCGACGTAAGGCGTGAGTGGCTGGCGCGCATGCATGGCGATGCTCCCTTTGGGCATGACGTCGCCAATCATGACTCGGGCATCGCGCGTTAGCAAGGCCGGGGATGCGGTGGAGTGTGACATGGTGGTGAGTGGGTCAGTATGCCGGCCGCCGCGCCACGGCGCTGTCGTTGCGGCGACAGTTGCGCGGCCGGCGTGCGGTGGCGCGGCTGGGCTTGCGGCCGGGGCCGGATTCAGGCCGGCGCATCGAGGCGCAGCCTTGCCATGACCTGGTCGCGCGCGAGATGCACCAGATCGCAAATTTCGGCGTAATCGTCGGCCAGCGCCGGGTCTTCGGCGCCGTGCGCGCGATGGCGCGCCAGGTTGATCGCGCAGAACACGTTGCGCACGCGCGGCTGGCCCAGTTCGGCGGCATCCATCAGCTGCGCGAGCAGCGCCGGCAGGTAGCCGGCGCGCGCCAGCGTGCATTGCAGATCGTGATAGCTGTAGCCGAATTCGGCGACTTGCGCGCTGCCGCTGCGCAGGCCGGGTTCGCGCGCCGTGCGGTCGGCTACCGCCGAGGCGGCATCGGGGGTGTAAATCCAGGCCAATATTTCCGCGCATTCGTGCAGCAGGGCGGCCACGGTAATTTCATCGACGCCGGCCGCGTCATGCCGCAGCACGGCGATTTCGCGCGCGAAATGCGCGGCGCGGCGGGCGCGCGCAACCACCTGCAACATGCCCAGCAGGGCGCGCGGGCGTCCCGCCAGCAAACGTTCGACTTCCTGCAGATCGGCGCAGGCGCGCGCAAAGAACGTATCGACGCCGAGCATGACCACGGCACGGCCTATGGTGGCGACGCCGCCGGCAGATGTACCGGGCCGGCGGCTTTCCAGATAGGCCAGCACGCGCAGCGCGAGCAGCGGATCCTGCAGCACCACGCGCGCGACACTGCGTGCGTCGGCCTTATCGCGATCCTGATCCAGCGCCTGCAGCGCGCGCGCGGTGTGGCGCAGCACGGGCAAACTGCGGCCCTGCAAAAATTGCAGCCAGGCGGCGGTGTCGGGAAAATTCGGTACGCTCATCGCAAACTTTCGTTCTCAGCACTTTTTACGGCGGGCACGAGTAATGCTTGAGGCATGGGGGTGTGATTACTTGCACGAGCGTGGCGGCTTTTTTGCGCGCTCCCCCGCGGCGCGCGCGGGTCTGGACAGGACGAAATGAACTGCGACATTTTTTGCGCCGTGGTCGACAACTACGGCGATATCGGCGTGTGCTGGCGCCTGGCGCGGCAACTTGCGTCGGAATACGGGTTTGCGGTACGCCTGCTGTGCGACGACCTGCAGGTATTCGCGCGCATTTGTCCGGGCCTGGATGCGGGCGCCGCGCGCCAGCGCCTGGCCGGCGTGGAAATTTGCCGCTGGGATCAGGCGGCCGCGATGCAGCCGGCCGGCCTGGTGCTGGAAACTTTCGGCTGCCGCCTGCCCGAAACCTATGTCGAAGCCATGCTGCGGAGCGGCGGCGCGGCGCCGGTGTGGATCAATTTCGAGTACCTCAGCGCGGAAAAATGGGTGGAGGGCTGCCACGGCCTGCCTTCGCGGCATCCGCGCCTGCCGCTCGTGACCTGGTTTTTTTACCCCGGCTTCACGGCAGCGACGGGCGGGCTGTTGCGCGAAGCCGCCCTGCTGCAGGAGCGCCGCCAGTTTTGCGCCGACGCCGCGGCGATCGCGCGCTACCGCGCCGCACTGGGGCTGGAACTGCGGCCGCAGGGCCAGTATGTGTCGCTGTTCTGTTATGACCAGGCGCCGCTGGACGACTGGCTGGCGGAACTTGCGGCCGGTCCCGCCGCGGTTACCGTGGTGGTGCCGGAAAGCGTGGCCGGCGCTGCGCTGTCGCGCTGGGGCCTGGCGCCGCAGGCGGGCGCGCGCGCGGCGCATGGCGCGCTGACGCTGCTGCGCATCGCGCTGCAGGATCAGGCCGGCTATGACCGCCTGTTATGGTCCTGCGATTTCAACGTGGTGCGCGGGGAAGATTCTTTCCTGCGCGCCCTGTGGGCGGACCGGCCGTTCTGCTGGCACATCTATCCGCAGCAGGATGGCGCGCACGCGGCCAAGCTCGACGCCTTTCTGGCGCGCTATGCGGGGGATACGCCGGCAGCGGGCGGACAGCCGCTGGCGGATTTCATGCGCGCCTGGAACGCCTTGCCCGCGGCGCCCGCGGTGGTACCCGCCTGGCAGGCGCTGCAGGCGGCGCGCACCGAGGCGGCCGGTTTTGCCGCGGCGCGCGCGGAACATTTCGGCAGCATGCCCGATGCTGCGTCGATGCTTGTCAAACTGGTACAGGAAAAGCTATAATAGCGGGCTTTTTTGTCACGGGCTTCTGCACCATGAAACTCGCTCAGGAATTACGCGTAGGCAATGTCATCAAGTACAACAATGACGCCTATGTCATTTTGCGCACCGAATACAACCGCGGCGGG
>JAEUNN010000337.1 GCA_016791085.1 Rhodocyclaceae bacterium
GGTCGCCCATGCGTCGGAACAAGCCGCCGCGGCGGACCCGGCGAAAGCCAAGCCCATCGTCGATCAGATGTGCGGTGCCTGTCACGGCGCCGATGGCAACAGCCCCGTGCCGGTCAACCCCAAACTGGCCGGACAATTCCCCGAATACATTTACAAGCAACTCGCAAATTTCAAGTCCGTGGACGGCAAGCCCGCCGAACGCGCCAATCCGGTCATGGGCGGCATGGTGGCCGCGCTGAGCGACCAGGACATGAAAAACCTGGCCGCCTATTTCGGCGGACAGACGCTCAAGCCGGAACAGGCCAAGGGCAGCCGCGAAAGCATAGAACTGGGCCAAAAGCTGTGGCGCGGCGGTGACGCCTCGCGCAGCCTGCCCGCCTGCGCGGGTTGCCACGGCCCGGCCGGTGCCGGCGTACCGGCGCAGTTTCCGCGCCTCGCCGGCCAGTTCGCCGACTACACCGAAGCGCAGCTGAAAGCTTTCCGCAACGGTGAGCGCGCCAACGATCAGGCACAAATGATGCGCATCATCGCGTCCAAAATGTCGGACAAGGAAATCAAGGCCGTCGCCGATTACGTGGCCGGTTTGCGCTGAACACCCGGCGCACGCCATCCCGGCAAAAAAAGAGGCGGAATTCCCGCCTCTTTTTTTGTGCCCGATGCGCCTTCAATAGGCGTTCCGGACCGGCTCCAGACGCATTTCCGCACCGACGCCGCCATTTCGCACCGAAACCGGCTGGGTCGCGGCGCACTGCATGTGAGCCAGCGCGGCGCCCTCGCGGCCGAATTTCCCCATCGCCGCGAGAAACCGGTTTTGCGTGCGGTAGGCCGCACGCTCGCTCTGCAGCGCCGCTTCGCAGGTTTCGAACATGCTGCCGCCCTGGCTGCGGTACTGCAGCACATGCACCAGTTCGTGCACCACGAAGCTCTGTCCGCGCGCGTCGTCCAGGTCGAGCGTGTCCCGGACCAGTATGCGATAAGATTCGGCATCGAACTGCGCCGCGATCGCTGCGCATTTGCGCGCATCTTCGGGGCAAACCTGCGACGCCAGGGCCTCGCCGGACAGAATTTCGATGCGCGGCAGTTCGTCCACGGCCACGCCCGGCAGGCCCGACAGGCGTATGGCCATGGCCAGCAGATAGGCGATGAGGTTAGGGTCGAGCATGGTGAAAACCTTGCAGCAGACGTTTTCGTTCTAGCTCACGGGCAAAGCCGCGGGCGCAGCGATATTTGCCGAATTCGCCAACATTCCGCATTTGTCAAATAAATAATGGATCCCTTGCTGTGGACGCTGGCCATCCTGCTCATGGTGGTCGGCCTGGCCGGCGTCGTGGTGCCGGTGCTGCCAGGCACGCCTTTCGTATTTTTCGGCATGCTGATCGCAGCCTGGCTGGACCAGTTTCAGCGCGTCGGCGCATTCACGCTGACGGTTGCCGGCGTGTTCATGGTGCTTGCGATCGCCACCGATTTTGCCGCGGCGGCGCTGGGCGCGAAGCGCGTCGGCGCCAGTCCGGTTGCCATCACGGGCGCCGGGGTGGGCACCTTCGTAGGCATTTTTTTCGGCATCCCCGGCCTGTTGCTGGGACCCTTTGTCGGCGCCGTAGCCGGCGAACTGATCGCGCGCCGCGACGCGCGGCGTGCCGCCCAGGTCGGGCTTGCCACCTGGCTGGCACTCGCGCTGGCCGTGGCGGTCAAGCTGGCGCTGACTTTTGCCATGATCGGCCTGTTCGCGGCGGCCTGGTTTCTGGCCTGACGGCCCGGGCCGCGCCACCTAGGCCGCGCGCGCGCGGCGATACTTCTGCCAGCCGCTCCAGGAGTACAGCAGCAGACCGGCCCAGATCAGACCGAAAGTGATAAGCCGGGCCGACTGCAAGGGCTCGCCGAATATCCACACCGCGGTCAGAAACTGCAGCGTAGGATTGATGTACATGAGCATGCCCACCGTAGCCAGGTTCAGGCGCTGCGTGGCGGCTGCGAAAAACATGAGCGGCAGCGCCGTCAACGCGCCGGCCAGAACCAGCAATAGCTGCGTGAGCGCATCGAAGCCCGTGAACACGCTGTGCCCGGCGGCGCCCTGCCATAGCGTATAGGCCAGCAACAGGGGCATCAGGCACATGGTTTCCAGCCACAGGCCGGACACCGCATCGACCGGCACCTGTTTGCGCACCAGCCCGTAGAGGCCGAAACTGCCGCCCAGCACCAGCGACACCCAGGGCAAGCTGCCCAACACGAAAAATTCGTTGCCGACCGCCAGCACGGCGCACCCCACTGACGCCCATTCCTTGCCGTTCAGGCGCTCCTTGAGCACCAGCATGCCCAGCAGCACGTTTACGAGCGGCGTCAGAAAATAGCCCAGGCTGGCCGCAATCACGTAATGCTGATCCACGGCCCACAGGAATACCAGCCAGTTC
>JAEUNN010000380.1 GCA_016791085.1 Rhodocyclaceae bacterium
CATGACCGAACCCACCAATGCGGCCGCCGGCACCAGTGCCTGGTCGGGACGCTTTTCCGAGCCCGTGGCCGAGCTGGTGCAACGCTATACGGCCAGCGTATTTTTCGATCGCCGCATGTGGCGCCAGGACATACGCGCCTCGCTCGCGCACGCCGCCATGCTGGCGCGCCAGGGCATAATCGGCGCCGCCGATCTGGCCGACATACAGCGCGGCATGGCGCAAATCGCGACGGAAATCGATGCCGGCCAATTCAACTGGAATCTGGCCGACGAGGACGTGCACCTCAATATAGAGAAGCGCCTGACCGCACTGGTCGGCGATGCCGGCAAGCGGCTGCACACCGGGCGTTCGCGCAACGATCAGGTGGCGACCGACATCCGCCTGTGGCTGCGCGACGAAATCGACACGATACTGGCGCGTCTGGACGATTACCGCAGCGCACTGCTCGATCTGGCGAGCGCTCACGCCGATACGCCCATGCCCGGCTTCACCCACCTGCAGGTGGCGCAGCCGGTCACGTTCGGCCATCACCTGCTGGCGTATTTTGAAATGGCCACGCGCGACGCCGAACGCCTCGCCGACTGCCGGCGCCGCACCAATCGCCTGCCGCTGGGCGCGGCGGCCCTGGCCGGCACCAGCTTTCCGATAGACCGCGAGGCGGTGGCGCGAGAACTGGGCTTCGACGGCATTTGCGAAAATTCCCTGGACGCCGTGAGCGACCGCGATTTCGCCATCGAATTCACGTCCTGTGCCGCGCTCGCGATGATGCATCTGTCGCGCCTGTCGGAAGAACTTATCCTCTGGATGAGTCCGCGCATAGGGTTCATCGATCTGGCCGACCGCTTCTGCACCGGCAGTTCCATAATGCCGCAGAAAAAAAATCCGGACGTGCCGGAACTGGCGCGCGGCAAGACCGGGCGCGTGTACGGCCACCTGGCCGGACTGCTCACGCTCATGAAAGGCCAGCCGCTCGCCTACAACAAGGACAACCAGGAAGACAAGGAACCGCTGTTCGACACCGCCGACACCTTGCGCGACACGCTCACGATATTTGCGGACATGCTGCGCGGCGTGCGCGTGAAGCCGCAGGCCATGTTGTCGGCACTGTCGCAGGGCTACGCAACCGCCACCGATCTGGCCGACTACCTGGTCAAAAAAGGACTGCCGTTCCGCGACGCGCACGAGGCCGTGGCGCGCGCCGTGCGCCTGGCCGAACAACGCGCCTGCGAGCTGGAACAGCTCACGCTGGACGAACTGCGCACCTTTTCTCCGCTCATCGATGCCGACGTCAAACAGGTGTTGAGCGTGGACGGATCGCTCGCGGCGCGCGCGCACCGTGGCGGCACGGCACCGCTTGCCGTGCGCGCGGCGATCGAGCGCGCGCGCGCAGCGCTGGCCGGCGGCGCGCGCTAAGCGGCGCCGCGAGACTGGGGTGCAGCGCGTACTGCGCCCTATTCCAGCGGCACATTTTGAGATACCGTAAGTTTTTTGAAGTCGCCCGCACCGCGCATGGACAGCATCGGCAAATACAAAATAGTCTGCAAGCTCGGCGAAGGCGCCACTTCCGCCGTATATCTTGCGCACGATCCGTTCGCCGCGCGCGACGTGGCGATCAAGGTCGTGGAGGACCACCCGGGCAAAGAATCCGCGGCACGCTTTCAGCGCAAGTTCTTCATTACCGAAGCATCGCTGGCCGGCAAGCTCGACCATCCGCACATCGTGCAGATATACGACGCGGTGCTCGACCACGCGCCACCCTATATCGTCATGGAATACGTGCCGGGCGGCACGCTGGAACCGTACACCTATCCGGAGCGCCTGCTGCCGGTAAGCGACGTGCTCGAAATCATATTCAAATGCACGCGCGCGCTCGATTTCGCCTGGCGCATGGGCGTCATACACCGCGACCTCAAACCCGCCAATCTGCTGCGCGTGGATGGCACTAACGTAAAAGTATCGGATTTCGGCGCCGCCATGAGCGTGTCGGCGGAAAGTACGCAGGTTAGCGGCGTCGGCAGTCCGGCCTATATGTCGCCGCAGCAGGTCAAGGACCATCCGCTCAATCACCAGACCGACATTTTTTCGCTGGGCGTGGTCATGTATCAGTTATTGACCGGGCTGACGCCATTCACCGGCACCACCAACTACAGCATCATGTACCAGATCACCCATGTCGATCCGCCGCCGCCTTCGCTCATGCGGACGGATCTGTCACCGGCGCTGGATGCGATCGTGATGCGCGCATTGGCCAAAGATCTGGATCAGCGCTACCCGAGCTGGGATCAGTTTTCCTACGACCTGGCCGAAGTATTCCGCGCCGAGGTGGCATCGCTGGACCAGGAAACTTTGGCCGACACCGAAAAATTCAACCTGCTGCGCGGCATGCCTTTTTTCGACACCTTCAGTGACGCCTCGCTGTGGGAGGTCATGCGCCTGGCCGACTGGCAAAAACTTGAGGGCGGCACGCGCTTCATCAACGAAGGCGATCTGGGCGACGGGTTTTTCGTGATCGCCCAGGGCAACGTCAAGGTCACGCGCGGGGGCAAATTGCTCAATGTGCTGGCGGCGGGCGACTGCGTCGGCGAAATGGCCTACCTGAAGCGCAACACGGGTTTCCGCGTGGCGGACGTCACGACGACCTGTGCCTCCACGGTCATGCACGTCCCCAATGCGGCGCTAGAACACGCATCCGACGCCTGCCGCCACAGCTTCGATCGCGCCTTCCTGGGCATACTGGTCGAGCGCCTGGACCTCGCCAACCGCCGCCTCAGCAATGCCTGACATGGCGCCCCCGCCGGCCCTGCGGCATGCCGCGCGTGCGGCGCCGCCGGTCAGTCGCGCACAATTGTGTGCACAAGTCCCGCCAGATGCGAGAATGTAGGGGCGGGCCGCCTGTTGATACGCTGGCCATCCCTTCATGCTCGCCGCAAATGCGATGGAAAAGATCGGCAAATACGAGATCAGGCATAAGCTCGGCGACGGCGCCACGAGCAGCGTGTATCTGGCCCACGATCCGTTCACCCGGCGCGACGTCGCGATCAAGGTAATTTTCCCCGAGGCGCTGCAGGACAAGCAGCGTGGCCGCCTGTACCGCAACCTGCTGCTGAACGAAGCGTCGCTGGCAGGCAAGCTCGTGCATCCGCACATCGTGCAGATTTTCGATGCCGTGATCAGCGAGCAGGAAAGTTACATCGTCATGGAATATGTGGCCGGCGGCACGCTGGAAGCGTATTCCGAACCGACGACGGTGCTGCCGGTCGAGCGCGTGGTGGAAATCATTTTCAAATGCACGCGCGCACTCGATTTCGCCAACCAGAGCGGGGTCACGCACCGCGACATCAAGCCCGCCAACATACTCGTGACCGAAGACGGCGATATCAAAATTTCCGATTTCGGCGCGGCCTTATTTACCGCCAACGAACGCACCCAGGTTTCCGGCGTGGGCAGTCCGGCCTACATGTCGCCGCAACAGGTGCGCGAAATGCCGCTCAACCACCAGACGGACATTTACTCGCTGGGTGTGGTCATGTACCAGTTGCTGACCGGGCATTTGCCGTTCCAGGGCAGCAACAATTACACGCTGGTGTATCAGATCACCAACACCCAGCCGCCGCCGCCATCCAGCTACCGGGCGGAAATCCCCCCCGGCCTGGACGCCGTGGTGGCGCGCGCCATGCAAAAAGACCTGGACGCGCGCTACGCCTCCTGGACGGAATTTTCCCACGACCTGGCGCTGGCATTTCGCAACCGCCAGATACGCCAGCGCACGCGCGCGCCGGAACAGTCCGAAAAACTCGCCATGCTTCGCAAGCTGGCGTTCTTTGCGGATTTTTCCGATGTCGAAATGTGGGAAGTGGCGCGCATGTGCGAAATCGAACAGGCCAGCGCCGGCACCCGCATCGTGAAGGACGGCGAACAGGGCGACAACTTCTGGCTGTTGCTCGAAGGGGAGGTGCAGGTATCCAAGCGCGGGCGCACGCTGGCCATCCTGACCTCGGGCGAATGTTTCGGCGAAATGGCCGTCATGGCGTTCAATAACCGCACGCGCTGCGCCGACGTGAGCACGGTCACTGAAGTCAAGCTGGCCAATTTTTCCGGCGACGCCTTGCGGCGGGCGTCGGAAGTTTGCCGCATGCGTTTCTATCAGGTGTTCATGCAGATCATGGTGTCGCGCATCGTGCTGTCGAACAGCCGTTTCATCGGCCTGTGGGAACAGTTGTAATGCTGCCCGGCGTGGTGTGCGACGCGCTGGCCGCGGCCGGGGAACAATTGTCCGGCACCGCGACCTGCGAGCCGCTCGCGGGTGGCTCCATCCATGCCGCCAGCGCGGTGCAGGACGGCGAACGGCGCTGGTTCATCAAAACCAACAGTGCGGGCGCGCTGCGGCAATTCGAAGTCGAGGCCGCCGGCCTGGATTTGCTGGCGCAAAGCGGAAGTTTTCGCGTGCCGCGCGTTCTGGGCTGGGGCGAGAACGGCACCCAAGCCTGGCTGCTGCTGGAGTGGCTAAATCTTGCCCGGCCCGCCGGCGCCGCCGACGGGGCGGAATTCGCGCGCAGCCTGGCGCAGATGCATCGCCACACGGCGCAACAATTCGGCCTGGCCGGCGACAATTTCATCGGTGCCAATCCGCAACTCAATACCTGCGCTGGCGCCTGGCCCTACTTTTTCGCGCAGCGCCGCCTGGCTCCGCAACTGGACTGGGCGCGCGCCAAAGGCTATGGCGGCCAGTTGCAGAGCCATGGCGCCTATCTGGTGGAAAAGCTGGCGGGTTTTTTCGTCGATCACCGGCCGCAGGCCAGCCTGCTGCACGGCGACTTGTGGATAGGCAACGCGGCGATGTGCGACGGCCGCCCCGCCCTGTTCGACCCGGCCGTGTATTACGGCGATCGTGAAACCGATCTGGCCATGGCGGAATTATTCGGCGGCTTTCCG